>JAFAYS010001180.1 GCA_019240175.1 Chloroflexota bacterium
TCGGTTCGGCGCTGGCGCAACTGAATCATGTCAACCAGATCGGGCAGGTCCATCCCGAAGTCGTGTATCGCGGCTTGCTACAGCTCGCCGGACAGCTTCAGATTCTGCTGCCGGTCGGCCAGTCGCTCGATCTGCCGGCCTACGATCACGACGATCTGGCCGGCTGCTTCAACCTGCTGATCCAGCAGATCGAGGCGCTGCTGCGCGCGGTTCCCACACCGCCGCCAGGCCCGATCCTTACCATTGATTTGGAGCATGCCCAGAGTCCAGCCGGCTATCCGGTGTTGCGCACGAAAGCCACGCTGGATGAGCGTCTGCTGGCGGCGGACTACGCGCTCTACCTGGTGGTCGCGGTCGGCGACGAATCCAGCGATCGGCTGCCGTTCTTGAGCAAGCATCTGCCGGGCACCGTGACGGTCGCGGCCTTCGATCAGATCGATCGGCACATTGAGCGCGCGTATGGCCTGCGGCTCAGCGCCGAGCAGCGGCCCGTCGAAGCCTCACTCGCGCAGGCGGTGTATTTCCAGCTGGAGCACAGCGGCACGGCCTGGGACGGCATCCGCGCCGAGCGCTCGCTGGCGATCCAGATCCCGCGTGCGGTCTGGCAGGATTTCAAGCAGCTTGAGGTTACCTTGATCGCGATTCACCGCGCGCAGCAACCAGGAAATCACGCGCGCTAGGATTCACGGCTGCTTCGGCCCGCGCGCCGGAATGAGCCGATAGAGGAGCTTGCTTCTATGTCGAATGTTGTGTTTGCGCCGCGCTCACCTGCTGCCACGCAGCGGGGCGACTACACGCGCGCCGGGACGCAGAGCGCCACGCGGGAGCTGGTGACGTCCAACGGCGGGATCAATCAGCCGGGGCCGCGCTTGGCCGAGATCTGCCGCCCGATGCTGAGCCTGATCTTGTCGCTGCGCGATCCTGAGCGCCTGGACGACGTGGCGGCGCTGCACACGCAGTTTCAAGCTGAGTACAGCGCGCTGTATCATCAGGCTGCGCTGGCCGGTATCGACCAGGGCGATGTCGAGCTGGCCGCCTTTGCGCTGGTCGCCTTTGCCGACGAGACGATCGCCGAGTCGGCCTGGATCGATCGGGCGCAGTGGCCGTCGCTGCAGTACGACTACTTCACGACGCGTCGCGCCGGCGAGCAGTTTTTCGAGCAGCTGCAGCAGATTCAGGGCAACAAATACGACTACACGATCTGGAAAGATGCGGCCCGCTCGCAGGTCCTCGAAGTGTATTATCTATGTCTGCTGCTGGGCTTTCGCGGTGCCTGGGCCTTCGATCCGCCGCCGCGCGTGCAGCATGAGCTCGAGCAGATCCAGCGCCACGCGCGGTCGCGTCCGCTCACGCCGATCGCGCCCAATGGCGGCCCGCGCTCGTATCGCCATCTGCTGCATGGCACGGTGCTCGGCTGGATCTGGTTGGCGCTGGCGATCCAGGCGGTGCTGATCGGCGGCCTGCTGTGGATTCACCTGCAATAATGTCGGAGCCGCTCGCCGGAGCCTGTGGATCTGTGGATGCTTGAAGTGATCAGTTGTATATAAAAGGGTGCCATGAACCGAGAAGGTTTGCGCGACGATCTGATTAATCTGGCGTTTTTCTGGCCATCGATTATTATCGCCTGGGTGATCGCCTGGCTGCGCTTTCGCAACGCCGATCAGGTCACGCCGCCGATTGTGCCGTCGCGGATCATGGCGCTCTGGATTGTGCTGGGCGTGATTCTGGTGCTGCTGAGCGCCTGCCTGGTCTGGCTGATCGTCAAGCGGATACGAATTGGGCGCATGGACCCGCTGCCGTGGTATCTGGTGGTCGGGCCGCGCGGCTCGGGCAAGCGCGCGCTGTTCACACAGGCCGGCGTGCGGCAGATCGCCACCTGGGACGACGACTCGTTTGTGGCGCACAACAGCATTATTCTGGATCAGATCGGCGGCTATATTCTCGACGAGGTGCAGGGTGCCGATCCTAACACGCGGCGCGAATATCTGGCGGATGTCGCGGAATTTCTGCGCGGCAAATCGCTCAAAGGCATTATCGGGACGATCGATGTGGACGCCGCGCTCGACGAGGCCGGCAGCCAGGCCCAGGCGGAGACGCTCCAAACACATCTAGCCGAGATCACGCGCCGCTTTGGCCTGGACTTGCCGATCTATCTGGTGGTCACGCGCTGCGATCGGCTGCCGGGCTTTGGGCCGTTCTTTCAGCAGCTGCCGGCGGCGGAGCGCGGCAACGCGTGGGGCGCGACGCTGACGGGCCAGCGCCAGGGCAGCGCGCTCGCCGCTTTCGATCAGGAGTGCGCCATTCTGCACCGCGCGTTGGATGAGCGACGGCTGGTCTTTCTCGATGCCGCGCAGCCGGCGACCAACCGGCTGATCTATGAGTTCCCGAGCCAGATCACATTGGTCTGCGAGCGGCTACGCAGCTATGTCGAGATGCTCGGCATGACCGCCTCGTCGCAGGAGCGCCTGATCGTGCGCGGCTTTTACTTTACCGGCGCGATGCCAGCTGAGCGCGCACTGGGCGACCGCCTGACGCCGGGTGGCGTATGAAACGCTTCGATCAACCCGCGCACGCCGAGGGTGCCGACAGCGGATCAAGCTATTTTAGCCATGGTCTGCTGGCCAAGGTGCTCCCCAGCGATCAGAGTCTGGCGCGGCCTACCGAGCACGTGCGACGGCGACGCTGGATCAATCGCATGATCCTGGCTGAGATTGGCTTTGTGCTCGGCGTGGCGTTGCTCCAGTTTTTTCCTGTGATCGACGACTCCTCGGCGGCGACGACCACAACGCAGCCCACCGCGACGGTCGCTGCGCCCACCGCCACGGCTGAGCCAAGCCCCGAGGCCACGCAGACCTCCGACGTGATCACAGCCACGATCGTCGCCGAGCTCCCGCAGCCGTCGCTCACGGCGCTTCCAGCTGCGGTGATTCCCGTGGCGCTGCCCGACACCGGAGGTGACGGCGCGATCGCCGCTCCGCTGTACGCGGCACCGCTGTTGTGCATCGGCGGTGGGCTGGCGCTGTGGCTGCTGGCTGGCTCGCGATCCGCCGGTGACGTACACGGCGCGTCTGCCGCAGGCCGCGCTGATGACGAAGGAATCGGCCTATGAGGACGTCTGTCCAGCCCCAACTGGTGCTGCTGGTGATGTTGCCGCTGCTGCTGGTGATGGCAACGCTGATGAACCGCCAGCCAAATGCCGTGCCACGCGTGCCCACGCCGACGCCGACCTTCACGTCCACACCAACCTTTACGCCGACGCCGACCAATACCGCGACGCCGACGTTTACGTCCACCCCGACGAATACGCCGACACCGACGTTCACGTCGACGCCCACCTTCACGCCAACGCCGACCAATACCGCGACGCCGACCAATACGCCAACCGCCACGCTGACGCCGACCGCGACGATCACACCCACGGCCACGCTCACGCCAACCGCGACATTGACGCCGACCGCGACGTTGGTGCCCACGCCGACGTCCACCCCGACCGCCACGCCGCGTCCCGCCGATGTGCTGAGCGGCCAGCAGCACTGGGGCGGCGCAACCCGCTCCCAGGTGATCAATCGCGATCTGATCGTGGCTGCCGACGCGACGCTGACGATCGATCCGGGTTTCGAGCTGCGCTTTGGGCCGGGCGTGCGACTGACCGTGCTGGGCACGCTCTTTGCGCAGGGCACGCAGGCCGCGCCGATTCGCATGATCGGCACGAGCAGCGGCTGGGAAGGCATCATGGGCGGCAGCGGCAGTACGATCGTGCTGGAGCATGTGCAGCTGCGGCAGGCCGGCAGTGCTGGGAGCGCCCTGAGCAGCGTGGACGGCTCGCTGATCGTGCGCAACTCATCGGTACAGCAGAGCGGGGGTGGCATTGTGGCGCGCGGCAGTATCGTCGAGCTGCGCAACAGTACGCTCACGGGCAATACGATCGCTGGGCCGGTGGTCACCATCCAGTCGACGCGCTTTGCCACGACGACGCTGATCGGCAATACCATCGGCGGCAATGAAACCCCGAACGGCGCGCCACAGCTGCTGATCGAAGCAGCGACGACCGCCGCGCCGGTGACCGTAGAAGGCAATCGGTTTGTGGCCAGCAGCGGCGGCGCAGGCGTGGTGCTGAATACTGATACGCCCGTGCGCGGGACGATCCGCTGCAACAGCTTCCACGACGGCACGATCGGTCTGCAGATTGGCACGCAGAGCCACGACCTGGACGGCTTCCGGCTGCTGATCGATAACAACGCGTTTATCGGCCAGGTGCGCTATGGCGCGACCGCGCCGCTGGCGTTCAATATGACCAATAATTGGTGGGAAGCCGCCTCGGGGCCGATCGCGCCGGGCCGCAATCCGCACGGCGGCGGTGTGCCGGTCGGCATCAATCTCCTATTCCAGCCCTGGCTCACGGCACAGCCTGGCTGCGCTCCCAGCTAGCAATCTCCGTCCGTCAGATCATAGACAGCGCAGCTATCGCTTATAGCTGCGCTGCTCGCTGTTTGATCGCCACTGATCTCTATGCAATCAAAATTGTCATGTTCACACAGGCGCCCCTGATGCTGTGGCTGCCAGGAACGGCAGAATGTAAGCTCGGCTATTGATCAGCGCATGTCCGGCGTCGGGAATAATCGTCGGCGTGAGCTGCGGCACCAGCTGCTGCATACGCGCGGCGATCTTCTCGGCATCCCGCAGCGCGTCCCGCCGACCAATCACGAGCTGGACCGGCATCCTCAACCGCCGCAGCTCATCGTCTGAGAAGAGCGGCACCACCCCGACCCGCGTCTTGAAATGCGTCATATTGAGCGTCATCGTCTCCTCGATCTCCGCCGGGACGGATTGACCGCCCAGCACCAGCCGGTTGATCCGCCGGATGCCCCAGCCTCCCAGCAGCGACAGCGGCAGCGCGCGTGACACAAACGATAGCTTGTCTGGGACAATACCTGCGGGACTGAGCGCCACCAGCGCGGTGACGCTCGCTGGTGTGTAGATGGCGAATTTGAGCGCGGTCCAGGCTCCCTGCGAAAGGCCAATCAGCGTCACAGCCTTGATGCCCAAGCTTTGCAGCACCTCGTCCAACCACTCCGCGTAGGCCGGGCCGGCCCAGTCCATGCGGTTGGGCGCGCTTTTGCCAGCCTCGCCCAGCAGATCGATCGCCAGCACGCGGTAGTGGCGGCTATACTCGGCCACATCGCCGGCCCACATCGCAGAGTTGGTGCCCGCGCCGTGTAAGAGCACAAGTGGTTGCGCCGCCTGCGAGCCGCTGTCGATCACAAATGTCTCGCCGTATCGTGTTGGGATGTGCAACGCTTGGTAGGGCACGGGCCAGCGAGCCAGCAGTGCGTCGTAGCGCGCCTGGACGGCTTGCTCACCGGCGACGGAGCGGTAAATAGCTGGCGGAGTCAAAGCAGCCTCTTGCTTCAAACAAACCGGTTATGTCGTTGGCACAGTAGACCCGATCGACTACACCGGAATCGCCTCGATCTGACCCAGATGAACGGGTGTGGCGGCGCGGAGCGTGTTTTGAATCTCGGCGACCTGATCGGTATCCTGCATTAGCGCGCGAATCGCCTCTTCGCTGGCCTGCGCGGCGACCGTGGCGTGATAGGTGACATTGGTTGCTCCCGCGCCTTCTGCCGCGAAGTCACCCTCTACCGTCACCTCAACTCGCTCGACGACAATGCCACGTTTGGCGGCTTCACGGTAGATATCATTGCAGTAGCAGGTCGCCAGCGCGAGAAAAAGCAGTTCGCCGCCGTTGACGCTTGAGCCGAAGCCTGAGGACTTGGGCGCAATCTCGATCGCGTGGAGGTTGTCGTTGGTCTGAAGCGCTATCTGATGACTGTCAAGGCTATTCTGTACCCGCGCGCGCATTCGCATGATGGCTCTCCTATCGGTTGTTGCTTGCAGCATAGCATGGCGATCAATGGACGAAAGCCGATTGCATGCTCACGCCCTCACGGCGCGATCTGCACGATGACTTGCTCGGGAGCATCAATCCAGACCCACGCCGAGCCTTCGGCAAAGAAGAGCGCATAATACTCATCACCAGCGCCGCGCGTAGCCAGGCTGAGCAGCTGTGCTGTAACAGATAGGACGTCGATCGCCTCCCGTGTGTAGCTGAGCAAGTAGATCTCCTGTCCGATCTACACTGCTGCCCGACGATGCGTTCCATCACTCCTGAAAGTGATATACTCAAGGCTTCGATCGACAGAAGCGTAGGCAGGCAACGCACATGTACACCTGGGAATATCTTGTCGCGCAAGTTGACGAGCCGGAGCACTACCTGCTCGAAGGGCATCTGGAACCTCACGCACCCGAGGATGCGACGTGGCCGATGTTTCTCGCCAACCGGCTCCGCGACGGCTGGCAGATCGTTCCAGCCGAATCTGCTCTCCAATCCGGCTGTTCCGAAGAAGTGGTTCTGAAACGACAAACGACACAGCCTGTCGTTGCGCACGTTTCCAGCGAAGCTCTCAACACAAGCACCTTGATCGTTCGCTTAGAGCTGTCGACAAGCTGTATGGGCGCGTATTGGACGCCGGTTTCCGCGAATGGGCGCGATATGTATCGCAGTGGCGTCATGGATAATGGCGAATACTATAATCGTCTCGGCAGCCAGGGCTGGGAATTGATTCACGTGCGGAATCTGAGCGGCGAAGGCGCGTATGAGCCAGAGTACGCGCCACGTGAGGCCACCTTGCACCGATGAGCCACCCTTACGATTCATGCGCCGCAGCAACACAGGCATCGAGTATATCGAGGATGACGAGTACACAATCTTTCAAAAGCAATGATCTGCGGGAACGACAGGTGCTATACATCGATCATCGTGAAAGTGAGCACAGGATGATTAGCCGAGTGTGGCATGGCTGGACGACCATAGAGCAGGCAGACGCCTACGAGACTCTCCTTACCGATGAGATCTTTCCCGGCATTGGGCAGCGGCAGATTGCCGGATACCATGGCATTGAGCTGTTTCGTCGCACGACTGGATTGGAAGTTGAGTTTGTGACAATCATGTACTTCGACTCGCTGGATGCCATTCGTGAGTTTGCCGGCCAGGATTACGAGGTAGGTGTCGTGCCAATCAAGGCGCGTGCTCTGCTATCGCGCTTTGACGAGCGCTCGCAACATTATGAGGTTAAAGCGTCAAGCGTTGCGCGGCAAGATCCGCAAGCCTGACGCGCCGATCGAGGGCACGTATTGCTGGACCGCCTGTTACCGATGCTGCTCGTCCAGCACTCACGTTGCCTGGGTGACGAGTACAGGCGTCCAATCTGTAGAAACTATGCCGATTTTGCATCTCACAACGCTGATTCACGCACCCGTTGAGCGCGTCTTCGATCTCGCGCGCTGCATCGACTTGCACGAAACATCGATGACGACCCATGGCGAGACTGCCGTCGGCGGTGTCACCAGCGGATTGATCATGTTGGGACAGACGGTGACCTGGCGCGCAAAACACTTCGGCATCTGGCAGCGCCTAACGGAACAGATTACGATCTATGATCCGCCGCATCACTTCCGCGATACCATGGTAGCGGGAGCGTTCAAGCGCTTCGATCACGATCACTATTTTCAGCGCCAGGGCACCCAGACCCGTATGATCGATGTCTTCGACTATACGTCGCCGCTCGGGTTGCTGGGCTTTATCGCCGATGCGCTGGTGCTCAAGCGCTACATGGAGCGGCTACTGGCGGCGCGCAACCAGGTGATCAAAGCCGTCGCCGATTCGTCGCAGTGGCAGACCTTCTTACCGGAATAAGCTGGCTAAATATTGCCGAATCAAGCTAGGAGGAGCAAGCTTATGAAGCGTCCGTCCAAAGTGCTCTATCTTGTCGCTATCCTCGCCGAGATCGTGATTCGTGCGCCCTACAATCGGCAGCGCAAACAGCAGGAAATGCGCGATCAGCGCGTGTCAGGGCTAGAGCGTGGCTTGCTGGGCCTGCTGTTCGGCACGTTTCTGATCTCGATGGTGTATGTTTTCAGCTCACGGCTGGATCGCGCCGACTACCGTTGGCCGGAGCAGACGAAGCAGCGTGTCGGCGGTCTGGGAGCGGTGCTGATGGGCATTGCGATCTGGATCTTTTGGCGCGCTCATCGCGATCTAGGGCAGAACTGGTCGCCGACGCTGGAGATCGCCGAGCGCCAGACGCTGGTGACGCGCGGCATTTATCAGTACATTCGGCATCCGATGTATGCCTCGCAGTGGGTGTGGAGCGTCGGGCAGATGCTGCTGCTGCAAAACTGGATCGCCGGGCCGCTGGGCTTGCTTGGCTTCGTGCCGATGTACTTCTTGCGCGTGCCGCGTGAGGAGCAGATGATGCTGGAACATTTCGGCGACGAGTACCGTGACTACATGGCGCAAACAGGACGGATCTTCCCGCGCCTTCGTCGCTAGATCAATCGCGATCTCCTGCGCTACTCCCCCGTTGCATACGCCAGACTAAGCCTTGGCAGAATACATCCTCTAAATATATAGTCTACAAAATACTTGTACACAAGATACTTGTATGCTATAACACTAAGGGAAGCTCTGCAAAACGAGGAAGCGTATGGATCAGATCGAAGCATGTATCAGTTTTTTGTTGGGTAAAGCCTACCAGCAGGTCAACGCGTCTGCCAAGCGCCGGCTCCAGCCCCATGGCGTGACGCCTGTCCAGTATGCTGTGCTCAACGTGCTCTGGCAGCAGGACGCGCAGAGCGGCGCGGCGCTCGGGGAGCGGCTCCAGCTCGACAGTGCTACGATGACGGGCGTGCTGGATCGGCTGGTGGGCGCGGGGCTCGTCGAGCGTCAGGCTGATCCGCTGGATCGTCGCGTGAACCGTGTGGTGTTGACCGGCCACGGACGCTCGCTGCAACAACCGCTGGATCGCGAGATGGACGCACTTAACGCCGAGATATTTGGCCAGCTGGGCGACGAGGACGCCGATCATCTGCGCGCGATACTGCGGCGGCTCGGCAAGCCATCGCAGCGTGTGTAGGGTGAGTAGCCAACGCAAGGAGCACAGCCATGCAGTTTGATACAAAAATCGCCGTGGTGATCCGTAGCGATCTGCCAACCTGGCAAAAGCTGAATGTGACGGCGTTTACCGTCAGCGGCATCGCCAGCCTTGAGGACGTGATCGGCGAGCCATACGTGGACGGCTCGGAGCGCACGTATTTGCCGATGATCAAGCAGCCGATTCTGATCTTTGGCGCGGATCGTGAGCAGCTGCGCGGCGTGTATGAGCAGGCGCTGGAAAAAGATGTGCAGCTGAGCATCTATACCGAGGAGTTGTTCTCGACGCCGCATGACGAAGCGAACCGCGCAGCCGTACGCGCCTACGCCAGCAGCGATCTCAACCTCGTCGGCGTGGCGCTGCGCGGCAGAAAGAAGATTATGGACAAGCTCTTGAAAGGCCTGAGTCTGCACACCTAGCCAGGATCTGGGTGTATGCTATGAGCCTGGCATGGAAGGCCGACTCAGAGCATAGGAGAAAGTAGTGTCGATCAAGAATCCACTCACTCAGCCCGATTTCGTTAATGCCTCGAACGTGGAAGACGTCGAAGGTGATCTGCGGCTGTTTACGTTTCCCGACGGTTTTCGCTGCTATAGCCACTCAAGCGAGCAGGA
>JAFAYS010001233.1 GCA_019240175.1 Chloroflexota bacterium
GCGCATCTACGATCTGCCCGCGCAGCCGGTGCCGATCTACATGGCCGCCGAGGGTCCCAAGAGCATGTACAAGGCCGGCAAGTACGGCGACGGTCTGATCAGCGACTCGAAGAGCGCCGTCGAGCCGGAGATGCGCCAGGCGTTCGAGGAGGGCGCGCGCGAGGCCGGCAAAGATCCGTCGCAGATGCCGATCCTGGCCGAGCATTTCGTCGTCGTCGGCGGCAAGGCCGAGGCCGAAGAGTCGGCGCGGATCTGGCGCTTCATTCCCAACGCCTGGACCGAGTTTGTCAATAATCCCGACCCGCGCGATATTCTGCGTCGCGCCGAGCAGGAGCTGTCGCTCGAGGATGTGTACAAGAACTGGCTGGTCAGCGACGATCCCGACGAGCACGCCCAGTCGATCCAGAAGCTGCTCGACGCCGGTGTGACGCAGGTCTATGTTCACTCGGGGCAGTTCGATCAGCAGCGCGTGATCGATTTCTATGGCAATGAGGTGCTGCCACGGCTGCGCGGCAAGCAGACCCGCGAGCGCTCGGCTTAAGCATGTAGCTCAACCCAGCACTTGATCGCAACGGCGTGTTGCTGCTAACGCGCCGTTGTTGGCTTGGGGGAGTTGTAGATTAGCCCGCTAGGGTGAGTGGTGCTGCTGTGCGCGGGCCGCTAGATATAGTACATGGTCTGGCCTTCGCGCTCACGCTTGCGCTGCGCCAGATCGTCCAGCGTGTGCCCGGCCAGATACGACTCGACCGACTGGCGCAGGCCGTGCCAGACCTCGTTGAGGATGGCGGCATCATTCGGTGACGGTAGCGGCTGGATGCCCTCGGCCATCTCCACGAGCGGCCCCTCCAGCGCCTGTAGTGCATCCAGTAGCGTGATCTCGCCCGGCGCTTTAGCCAGCAGATGGCCACCCTGCGGCCCACGTAAACTTTGGACCAGACCGGCTCGTCGCAGCTGAATCAGCAATTGATTGAGATAATGCTCATCGATCGCCTGGCGCTCGGCGATCTCCCGGCTGCGCACCGGCCCTTGACCGTAGTGCAGCGCAAGATCAAAGAGCGCGCGTAATCCATAATCACCTTTGCTTGAAATTCGCATACTACCCTGGTAGCTGTGAGCCAAATACTCGCCGGATTGCGTCGGGAACGTGGCGGCGGCTTGGCTTGGTTGTTTAGGGCATAGTAGCATGTCACGTTCCTAGCGGCAACATTCACGGAAGGGAACAAGCGAACAAACGAACAAAAGAACAAATCGTTCTCTCTTTTGTTCCCTTGTTTCCTTGTTCCGTTGTTGTTCCGGTTCTAGGTTCTAAGTTCTAGGTTCTAGGTTCTAAATTCTTGGTTCTTTTTGCTCGCTCCCTGTATAATGGCAGCAGATACAGATGTTCGGTCAGCGAGTAGCCTCGGCTGGTTGTTGGCTTTATGAGTATGCGACCTTTTTTACGATTTGTTGGCTTGTTTGGTGGGCTGGGACTCCTGATCTACGGCCTGCTCCCCAGCAGCTATCGCCCGTATCTCACGCCGCTGGTCGACGATACGCGCTGGATCATGATCCTGTGGGCTGCCGCGTTTCTGCTGGGCCTCGCGCTGTGGGCCTCGCTGCCGCAGCTGCAATCGGTCAGCTCGCGCGTCAATGTGCGACCTGGCCTGCTGAACCTGTCGCTGGTCTTTTCGATCCTGTTTATTCTGCTGACAATCCAGCTGCTGCGCACGGAGTTTATTTTTGCCGAGAGCATCTATAATCGCTCCGAGACGCTAGAGGATGGCACCAGCTTTAGCAACAGCCGGCCCGTGATCCGCTCGCTGCGAGTTCAGCGCGGCGCGATCGTCGATCGCAACAACACCGTGCTCGCCGCTAGCCAGCGCGCCTCCAACGGCCTGGCCCAGCGGACCTATCCGATCGCGCAGCAGGCCGATATTCGCGCGTTCTCGAACATTCTGGGCTTTTCGTCGGCGCGCTACGGTCAGTTCGGGATCGAGCGACAGTGGGATGCGTATCTGACCGGCGAGCGCGGCCAGGCGCTGCGCTCCCTAATGGACGATCTGCAAAACCGCCCGCATGTCGGCAACGATCTGCGCCTGACGATCGATGCGCAGCTGCAATCGCGCACCTGGCAGATCATGAATCAAGTCGGCGAGGGCAAGCCAGCCTCGGCGGTGGTCATGGACCCACGCAGCGGCGCGGTGCTGGCGCTGGTCAGCACGCCCGGCTTCGACCCGCAGAGCCTGACGCTCAACCCTGAGGGCACCGACGAGGAAGAGAATCAGCGCATCGAGGCGGCCTGGAACGAGATCAACGCCAACGAGAATCGCCCGCTGATCAATCGTCCGCTGCGTGGCCAGTACGTGCCCGGCTCGACCTTCAAAACGCTGACGGCGATCGGCGCGCTGGAAAATCCCGAGATTCTACGCAACCCCAAGCCGATCGACTGTCCCAACGAGTACAAGCCGGTTGAGTTCGAGCCGTCGGTGGTCAACGCGGTTGGTCCGCCAAATCGGCCCGAGCAGCCGTCGCTTCAGTCGATCATCGAGAGCACCACCAAGCGACCGGTAGATCTGTCGGGCGTGTACGCGTTCTCCTGCAACACGGCCTTTGCGCAGCTCGGCAACCGGCTTGGCCCCGAGAAGTTCACCGAGCTGGCGGAGCGCTTCCATATCTACATGCCTGAGAACGCGCCCGACGAGAGCACCGATTTCACCGATCTGCCGACCGCAGCCAGCATTGCCGCCCAAGAGGCCGATTTTCTCCAGCGGCCCGGCGGCCTGGCGGCCAGCGCCTACGGTCAAGGCCAGCTGCTGATCACGCCGATGCAGATGGCGCTAATGGGCGCGACGATCGCCAACGGCGGTGTGATGCCGCAGCCGTACATCGTCGAGAGCGTGACCGATCCGCAGGACTCCGGCGTGGTCGTGTATCAGCACCGTGAGCCGAATAACCTGCTCAACACGCGGCGGATCATCTCGACCGAAGTTTCGCGGCAGATGCTGGCGATGATGCGCGAGGGTGTCACGATCGGCTTCGGCAAAGCGGCCAACGTCAACAACAGCGGCGGTAAGTCCGGCTCGGGCGAGGCCGGCAATAACATTATTCATGCCGCGTTTATGGCGGTCGCGCCGGTCGACGAGCCGCGCTACGTGGTCTATGTCCAGATCGAAAACGGTCGTGATGGTGCCGGGCCAGGCGCTGTCGCCGCCGGCGAGATTCTCAAGGCTGTCTTTGAAATTCTTGGCTAAGCCGAGCTTCATGCTCCTACGTTCCACCACGAAAGGTGATCTTCTATGATTAAGACCGACCGTTTGCTGGACACATTCCTCACGCTGGTGCGTGTGGATAATCCTTCGGGCCAGGAACAAGCCATGGCGCAGACCGTGATCGGCATGCTGCGTGAGCGCGGATTGCAGCCTGAGCAGGATGCCAAAGGCAATGTGATCGCGCGGGTGCCGGGCCAGGGCGAGCCGCTGCTGCTCAGCGCGCATCTCGACAGCGTGGCACCGGCGGTCGGCAAGAAGCCGGTGGTCGACGGCGAGTTTGTGCGCAGCAGCGGCGATACCGTGCTGGGCGCTGACGATCTGGCCGGCGTCACGGCGATTCTTGAGGCGGTCACGGCGCATCTTGAGGCCAACAACGGCCACCGCGCCGCCGAGATCGTCTTCTCGGTCGAAGAAGAAGTCGGGTTGAACGGCGCGCGGGCGCTGGATTTCAGCAAGGTTTCGGCGAAGCAGGGCGTGGC
>JAFAYS010000007.1 GCA_019240175.1 Chloroflexota bacterium
TGCCTAGCTCATGCACAAGCCGCACGGTAACATCATGAATGTCGCCGAGACCATCGACCTCGTGCAGCAGCTCCATCGAGCGGTAGTGCTCGATGAGCGGCATCGTCTGCTGGAAATACACGTCAAGACGATGACGCGCAGTTTCCATGTTATCGTCGGAGCGAGTGTATAGATCGCCATCGCACAGATCGCAGACGCCTTCCTCCTTAGACGGAGAATAGTAGATGTTATACGGCGTCTGGCAGCTGCGGCAGGTCTGCCGCCCCACGATCCGCTTCAAGAGCACATCGCGCGGTGCGTTCAAAAAGATCACCGCATCGATCGTCTGGCTATGCTCTTCAAGCGCCTTGCCCAGCGCGTCGGCCTGCTCCTTGGTGCGCGGAAAACCGTCGAAGATCACGCCCTCGCGGCAATCTTCCTGAAAGACGCGATCCAGGATCATGCCGATCACCACGTCGTCGGGCACCAGCTCGCCACGATCGACGTATGAGCGCGCCAGCAGACCAAGCTCTGTCTCCTCGCGCATATGCTGGCGAAAAAGCTCGCCGCTCGCAATATGCTTCAAGACAGTTTTTTCTTCTAATACCGCCGCCTGAGTCCCTTTACCTGCCCCAGGCGGGCCGACCAAAATCACGTTCATGGCGCGCTACTCCATCGCTCATCAATGAACTGCGACAGCAACACTGCTATCAGCAAGCCCCTAGCTGCTCAGGTACCCTTCGTAGTTTCGCATCATCAGCTGCGACTCCAGCTGGCGCATCGTGTCAACTGCCACGCCGACCACAATCAGCAGCGCGGTTGAGCTAACACCAACGTTGGCCACGCCAGTCAAACCAGAGGTAAGGTACGGCAATACAGCTACCATGCCCAGGAAGATCGCGCCCGCGAGCGTAATACGGTTGAGCACGCGCCCGAGATACGCCTCCGTCGCTTTGCCGGGACGAATGCCGGGGATAAAGCCGCCGTTATTCTTGAGCGACTCAGGCAGATTTTGCTGCGCAAACAGCACAACCGTGTAGAAGTAGGTAAACCCGACAACCATCAGGAAGAGCAGCAGCGAGTAAACCCAGGTGCCGTTTGTAGCAACCTGTGGGCTCAGCGTATTCATGATCGCGCATGCCGCCCGGTTGCCGAAGCCGCCGCCATCGACATTGCTGAGATCGCAGAAGTACGACGCGACGGTGCCGGGGAAGAGCAACAGCGACTGCGCGAAGATCAGCGGGATCATACCGGCCATGTTGACCTTCAGCGGAATATGCGTGCGCTGGCCGCCATAGACCTTATTGCCGCGGACGCGACGCTGGTACTCGACCGGAATTCGGCGCACGCCCTCTTGCACCACAACGATCAAGAAGATCGTCAGCAGCGTGATGCCCAGGAACGCCGCAATACCAAAGAGATTATTAGCAGCCGCGCCACCCTGGAAGAACTGGCCGACGTATGCATACAAACGCGCAATAATACCGCCGAAGATGATCATGGAGATGCCGTTGCCGATGCCCTTCTCGTCGATCAGCTCGCCCATCCAGATCAGCAGCATCGTGCCCGCCGTCATCGACAAAATGATCGTGAAGGTCGGCAGGAAGTTCTGGGTGATGCTGAAGACGAAGTCCGCCTCGAAGAGGCCACCGGAACCCTGGGCACCACGCGCGATCGTGAGCGTCTGGCCGTAGGCCTGAAGCAACGCCAGCGGCACCGTCAGGTAGTAGCTCAGCCGCTGAATACGATTACGACCGGCCTCGCCTTCTTTGGCCCACTCTTCCAGCGCCGGGATCAGCGGCTGAAGCAGCTGAACAATAATCGAGGCGGTAATGTAAGGATACACACCCATCGCCGCGATCGAGAAGTTTTGCAGCGCGCCGCCGGAGAACAGGTTGAGAATACCCAACAGGGCGTTACTGCTCAGCAGCTGCTGAATACCTTCCGAGTCCGTGTACGGAACCGGAACGTGTGCGATCACGCGATAGATGGCAAGCATGCCAAGCGTGAAGAGAATCTTGGCTCGCAGATCCGCGATCTGCCATGATCTTCGGACAGCCTGTAGCATTGTGGTTGCAACTCCTGGAGGTCGAGTAAGTACCTAGAATTACGCAAGAAGGAGGGACTTAGCCCTCCCTCGCAGTGCATGATAGTGTAACACAAAACGGCGGCCTGATCACGCCTGAGGGCGTGACCGCAGTCACGCCCTTTGCGCTACGCTTTTAGAACCGCCCACGGCGAGGCAGGCGTTTGATCACCGGCGCTCCGAGTTCGGTTACCGTTCCTCCAGCCGCCTCGATCTTCTGGCGCGCGCTCGCGGAGAACCTGTGAGCGGTGATCTTGATCGGGCGGCTCACCTCGCCATCGCCCAGGATCTTGATCGGCTTCTTCAAGTTCTTGACCAGCCGTGCCTGCACCAGCACATCCGGCGTGATCTCCTCAAGCTGCGACTCGGCCAGATCGCCGATGTTGAACACTTTGTACTCGATGCGGTAGCGATTGAAGAAACCAACACCGCGCTTGAAGGGCATGCGCTTGGTGATTTCGTTCTGACCGCCTTCAAAGGCGCGATGCGGGCCCGAGCCTTCGCGGGCATTCTGGCCCATCATACCCTTGCCCGAGGTTTTGCCTTTGCCCGAGCCATGGCCGCGACCAACGCGCTTGCTTTTATGATTAGAGCCTGCTGCGGGCTTTAAGTCATGTAGTTTCATGAGTTATCGCTCGCCTCCCGCGTTTGACGTCGTTGCCGACGCATCATTGATCTCTTCCACCGCAACCAGATGCCGCACCTTGAAGACCATGCCGCGAATCACGGGCGTGTCCTGGTGAATCACACTCTGGTTGAGCTTGCGCAGGCCCAGCGACCGAACCGTCGCCTTCTGATCCTCCGCATAGCCAATGGTGCTTTTTTTGTATGTCACCTTAAGCTGTGCCATAGGTATCTCCACAAATCAGCCGCCGTCAGGTCTCAGCCAGGCAGCCGCCCTACTGACCATCAGCGACGACAGCATTTACTCGCTACGTGCCCGGCCCATGCGGCGGCGCAGCTCTTCAACCGTCATGTCACGGCGGCGAGCTTCCTGCTCAAGCGACCGCAGCTGGCGCAACGCCTCAAACGTAGCTTTAACAACATTCACTTTGTTGCTTGAGCCAAGCGATTTCGTCAACACATCTTTAACGCCTGCCGCTTCCAAGACTGCGCGCACGCCACCACCCGCGATAACGCCGGTGCCGGGAGCGGCAGGGAACAGCACGACCTGCGCCGTCTTATATTCGCTTCTGATCTCGTGCGGAATGGTATGCTCTTCTAGCTGGACATGGATCATGTTCT
>JAFAYS010000008.1 GCA_019240175.1 Chloroflexota bacterium
AGTATCCACATAGGATCGCCCGATCTCGGCGCGACCAATTCGCGCTTCCAGCCACGACTGCAGCGACCGCAGCTTGGGCAGCAGCAGATCGTGGTAATCGTCGCCCCAGGCATAGCGCGAAATCTGCCCACGGCTCGGATCGTTCCACAGCACCGGGTCGGGCTCGGCGGCGCGATAATGCATGCCGCACACCACGATCGAGCGCGATCCCGGCACCGCCTCACGTGGATCGGCGCGACGAGCAGCATTGCGCGCCAGGTAGGCCATCTCGCCCGCGTGGCCGGCGGCGAACCATTTGTCGAGCACTTCCACATGCGGCGGTGGAACGGCGGGCGTGATCCCGAGCAGATCGAAGCCGAGCCGCTGGCCCTCGGCCTTAAGCTCCTGCGTCAGCTGAATGATCGCATCAATCTCTTGCATTATGTCGTGTATTGTACCAAAGCACAAAGCGACCGGCTGAGCCAGTCGCTTCGCGTGTTTGAATTTGGAGCGCGCTTAGACCGCGTGACGACGGCCCATCCACACGAGTCCGGCCACGCCCAGCGCCACCAGCGATGCCGCCGTGCCAACCGTTCGGCGCGCCTTACGCTCACGCCGCTCGACCATCTGCTGAAACTCAGCGGTATCGTTGAGATGCGGAAACGGCTTGTCGGGCACGGGCACACCGAGAAACGCACACAGCGGCTCCCAGCCCTGCTTGACATCATAGACCAGCAGCCGCTCGGGTGGCACCACGCGCTGCACTTCCGCGTTGTGGCGATTAAAAACCTCGATCACATAATCCTTGTCTTCGTAGCGATCACCAAAGGTTTGTCGCCGAAGGCTGTCGACTGCACGCCACTTTAGGTGTGTAAGCGGATTCCATTTCATCAGCCAGTTCGAAAGCGAGGGCCGGTAGCTTAGGAAAACCGTCGCGTTGGTGCTCTTATACCATTTCTCGGGATCGCGGACGCTGAGCAGCACCTTGGCGTTGGGATAATAATCCATCAACTCTTTGTAGAAGGTGCAAGCCGGCCAATCCACCGTCGATTGATAGCCAGCGAACAGCTGCTCCCAATTGACGGACTTGCCCTCGCTGGCTGCCAGCCACATCGCGGGATGATGCTGATTCCCTTCGGCAAACACCTCGCGCATGTGGTAGCACTTGCCAAAGCCGAGCTCTTCCAGCGCCGCCTGAAGTGAGCTGGTGCCGGTCCGTCCGAAGCCTGCGCCGATTATTTTCAGGGTCATGCCTTCCTCAATTTCTAGTCTGCCAGCTGGGACAGATGCTCCCAGAAGGTTGGGTACAAGACCGACGCGCTGCTCGGGTCGGCGATCGTTATGGTCGTGTATTGTACCAAAGCAAAAAGCGACCGGCTGCTAGCCAGTCGCCTTGCCCGTTTGGTATGTACGTTTAGGCCGCGCGGCGTCGTCCGAGCCGCCAGACCAGGCCGGCCACGCCCAGCGCCACCAGCGAAGCCGCCGCGCCAACCATGCGGCGCATCTTACGCTCGCGCTGCTGGGTCCTGCGCTGAAACTCGGCGGTCTCGTTAAGACGTGGGAAGGGCTTGTCGGGCACGGGCACGCCGAGAAACGCGCACAGCGGCTCCCAGCCTTGCTTAACATCATACACCAGTAGCCGCTCGGGCGGCACCACGCGCTGCACTTCCGCGTTGTGGCGATTGAAAAAGTCGATCCCGAAGTCCTTGTCGACGAACTTTTCTCTGAACTCGATTGGCCAGATGTTGATCAGCATCTGAGCTTTTGCGCTGTTCCGAGGTATGATGCTGAATATGAAGTGCGACACCGAGACCGGGTGGCTGCGAAAGATGGTACTGCGCGCGCTGGAATACCACTTCTCGGGATCGCGGACGCTAAGCAGGACCTTGGCGTTGGGATAATAGTCCATCAGCTCTTTGTAGAAGGTGCAGCCTGGCCAATCCACCGTCGATTGATAGCCAGCGAACAGCTGCTCCCAATTGACGGGCTTGTTTTCGGTAGCAGCCAGCCACATCGCTGCATGATGCTGATTGCCCTCCGCAAACACCTCGCGCATGTGATAGCACTTGCCAAAGCCGAGCTCTTCCAGCGCCGCCTGAAGTGAGCTGGTGCCGGTTCGGCCTAAGCCTGCGCCGATTACTTTAAGCGTCATAGCTTCCTCAATTTCTAGTCTGCCAGCTGGGACAAATGCTCCCAGAAGGTTGGATACGACACCGACGCGCTGCTCGGGTCGGCGATCGTCATGTTGCCCTCGGCAGTCAGCGAAGCCACGGCCAGTGTCATCGCCAGCCGGTGATCGCCGTAGCTCTCGACGTCCGCGCCGTGTAGCTCGCCACCGCCCTCAATGATCAGGCCGTCGGCGGTCGGCGTGACAGTCGCGCCCAGCTTGGTGAGCTCGGTCGCTACGGTCGCGATACGATCGCTTTCTTTGGCGCGCAGCTCGCCAGCATCCCGCACAATCGTCGTGCCGTGGGCGTGCGCGGCGGCCACTGCCAGCACCGGAATCTCGTCGATCAGCCGTGGGATCAGATCGCCGCCGATCTCGGTTGCCGTCAGCGGAGCGGAGCGCACCGTCACATCGCCGACCGGCTCCTGGCCTTCCTTGCCCTGATTGGAGATCGTGATCTGCGCGCCCATCGCCCGCAGCACATCCAGCGCGCCGGTACGTGTCGGGTTGAGACACACGCCGGTCGTGGTGATCTCGGCGTCGGGATGGATCGCCGCCGCCACCCACCAGAACGTCGCCGACGACGGATCGCCGGGCACACGCAGCGAGAGCGGATACGGAAAGACCGGATGCGCGGGCGGATACAGCGTGATTCGATCGTCCTCGACGCGCAGATCCACGCCCATCGCCGAAAGCATGCGCTCGGTATGATCGCGCGACACGATCTTGCCGAACAGCACCAGCGGACCATCGGCCAGCAGCCCGGCCAGCAGCAGCGCGCTTTTAACCTGCGCCGAGGCTACCGTTAGCTCGATCTCGCCACCGTGCAGTGTCTGGCCCTGGATCGTCAGGGGCGCGCGCTTGCCGTGCTCGTCGCCGTCGATCTGCGCGCCCAACCGTCGCAGCGGCTCGACCACCCGCAGCATCGGGCGGCTGCGCAGCGAATCGTCGCCGGTGAGCGTGGCGCTGAAATTTTGCCCGGCCAAAAGTCCGGTCAGCAGGCGAATCGTGGTGCCGGAGTTGCCGCAGTCGAGGATCGACGCGGGCGCGCGCAGGCCACGCAGGCCGCGACCAAACACCTGCACATCGCTGCCGCTGCGCTCGATCTGCACGCCCAGCGCCTGCATACAGCCGATCGTCGACAAACAGTCAGCGCCGGTTAGAAAGTTGGTGATCCGCGCGTTGCCCTCGGCGACGGCGTTAAACATCACGGCCCGGTGCGAGATTGATTTATCGCCCGGCACCGCGATGGTGCCACGGAGGCGCGGCACGGCGGAAAGTGTGATTGTATCGTTTGGCATAATGTCCTGGAAGTCGAAAACATCACGAATCAGCGGGCGGCAAAGCGGCGCTGCTTCGCTGCCAGGAACAGCGGTGGGACGCTCGGTTGAGCGTCCCGTGCGGGTTTACTGCGGCTCGCCGGTGAGCAGCTTATAGCCAAAGCCGCGCACCGTGACAAGATATTTAGGATTCGACGGATCGGCCTCAATGCGGTGCCGCAGCCGGTAGACCAGCGCATCGATCGCGTTGTAGTCGTAGACCTCGTAGTCCCACACGCCCTGCGCGATCTGCTCTTTGCTGAGCACTTCGCCCTTATGCTGGTAGAGCAGATCCAGCAGCTGGAACTCTTTCGCGGTCAGCGGCGGATCGAGCGGCAGGCCACGCAGATACACCTCTTTGGCTTTGGTATCGACACGCAGCTCTTCGGCAGGAGCCAGCACCCGCTGGCGCGCGACCGGCGGCGGCGTGCCCTTCATGGTAGCCTCGGGATCGCGGAACACGATCACGGTATCGCCCACCCAAACCTCGTCGTTGTTGCGCAGCAGATGCGCGCCCTGAATGCGCTGACCATTGACGAACGTGCCGTTCGTGCTTTCCAGATCGCGAATATAAAACCCAACATCGTCCTTTTCAAAGCGGGCGTGACGACGTGAGGCCAGCCGATGTTCAATCACGATGTCGTTCGTGGCATCGCGGCCAATCGCCAGCACGTCCTGCTCCCACTGAACTTCTTCATCGTTTCCAGTATTACGCTGCACAAATAACGTTGGAATGGGACCAAGCATCTGTCGCCTCCCGAAATCTATCTGGGCTTCGTTACGAAGCGGGGGATACATACGCTACAACATCGATCGGATGCGGTTGCACGGCCTCACACCGTCGATGCTCACCTATGGCTTACGATCCGCGCCGGCAGCCGCGCCTGCCCGCGCATAAACCTGTGATTTCCAGTACAATGCAAGTAGTATAGTATATCCAGCGAGCATACAAAAGATCACGCAAAGATTGAAATTCTGAGCTGTAGCTGGTAAAGAGATGACAGCGCGCTATAGCTTGTGGTAAAATCTCGCCGCGATTGTAGCATATCGCGCAACCTGCGTGCGCGCTTCCGAATAAACAACCCGAGCAGCGAACCCGCGCTGTGTATGAGGAGCACCTGTGCCAGATCCACTGATTGGCCGTCAGCTCGGCAAATTTCTCATCCAACAAGAGATCGGGCGTGGCGGCATGGCACGAGTGTACCGGGCGCTCGATACGGTTTTGCAGCGGCCTGTCGCGCTGAAGGTGCTCACGCCTACCCTGAGCGCCGATCCTGAGTTTGCGCGCCGCTTTGAGCGCGAGGCGATCACCGCCGCCAACTTGCGCCACCCCGCGATCGTGACAATCTTCGACGTGGGCGAGGCCGACGGCCTGCACTATATCGCGATGGAATATATCGGCGGGCGCACGCTGAGCGCCGTGCTGGAAGAGCAGGGCAAGCTCGGCATTCCGCTGACGATCGCGATCCTGGGGCCGGTGGCCGAGGCGCTGGACTTCGCCCACCAGAACGGCATGGTCCACCGCGATGTCAAGCCGCACAATATTATGCTCGACACCGACGGACGCGTACTGCTGACCGACTTCGGCATCGCGATCGATCCTTCCGAGGGCGGCGAGCGACTGACGCGCACCGGCATCTTCATGGGCACGCCCGAGTATATTTCGCCGGAGCAGGCGCAGGCCCAGCCGCTGGGTGGCCGCAGCGATCTGTACTCGCTCGGCATTGTCGCCTACGAGATGCTGGCGGGCCAGGTTCCGTTCTCGGGCGGCACCGCGCAGCAGATCATGGCGCATGTCTACCAGGCTCCGCCGCCGCTCAGCGGCCTTGATCCCAACCATCCACCGGAGCTGGATCAGATCTTTGCGCGCGTGCTGGCCAAAGACCCGAATCAGCGCTTCGAGCGCGCTGGTAATCTGGTCGAGGCGCTGCGCTTTGTGGCTCGGCGCTACGGCATGAGCACCGCCAGCCGTGATGATGTGGCGGTGCTGGCGATCCCACGCGACTCGTCGGCAGGCCAGGCCACGGTGGCGATCCGCACGCCCGCCAGCGGCTATCCCGCGCCGCCGATCACCAATCAGCCCACGCAGCCGGCGACACAGCGCCCAACTCCGGCAGCCTTCCCGATCGGCGAAGTGTTTGGCGGCCAGCCGGCAGGACGCGCTCAGCCTCCCCAGACACCGATCGGCCAAAGCCCAACCACGCCCATCAACGCGGCAGCCGGTGGCGTCGTCGGCGGAGTCGCAGCCGGCGC
>JAFAYS010000043.1 GCA_019240175.1 Chloroflexota bacterium
GCGCCACATAGGCCATGTGGTAGTTGCTTTCGGCGCGGAACTGCTCCTGGTCGGCTTTTGCCTGCCGGACTTTGTCATTGATATAGCCGGTGAGCTCATCCTTAAAATCGGCGTCGGCAAGCTGCTCCACCAGGACGGGCGTTAGTCCTAGCGTAATCCGGGGGGAGATGCCCTCGCTTGCAAGCTGGTTGCAGACATCCAGCAGGGGCAGGTAGGTCTCGCAGGCCGCTTCGGCAAGCCAGTCAGTGCCGTGCGGGGAAATTCCATGCGACAGCACATACGGGATGTGCGAGTGCAGCATGAATGTGAACGTGCCGAGGGACGTGGGGCTGGAGCTAGGCTGCGCCGGTTGTGGAGCGTTCATGATATTAGATACCCCGCAAATATCTCCATTGCATTGTGTACCAGAACTGGAAGAATCGTCACTGGTGGTTATTGACAGCGCGAAGGGCCGGGTGCTAAACTGGAAGCAAAGCCCTTTGCGATGTAAAGCCAAGGGGGGAGATCGATCCGATGCTGATTACCGAAGGAACGCCACTGGATGACCGTCCCTACTTTTCCGGGGACGGCGATGCTGCCGCGCCCGGGCAGGTGCAGGAAGCTTACGATAACTTACGGGTCATCCGGCAGGTTATGGAGCGGTCTACCAAATATTCGACGCTCTCCGGATTCTCTGGGGTGATTGTCGGCTGCTGGGCGCTGCTCGGGGTTGCGATCACGCGCTGGCTGATTCTGCCGCTGGAGCGCAGGGAGCCGTTCACGGCATCGGTGACGGCCCTTGCCGCCACTTGGATGGCGGTGTTCGCGCTCTCAGTCGCGACCGACCTGCTCGTCACCAAGAGCCGCGCAGTGCGTGTCGGCAAGCAGGTGTTCTCGCGGCTGGGGCTGCACATGGTCGCGGCGGCTGCTCCGGGCTTCAGCGCCGGGCTTGCTATAACGCTCTATTTCGTCAGCCGTGGGCAGGTAAATGCCGTCTGGCCGTTCTGGATGCTCTCCTACGGCATCGCGATCTGCGCTGTCGGGCAGTTTTCTGTTCGTCCGGTGAGCTACCTCGGCTGGGCGTTCCTCGCGGCCGGCGCGGCCACGCTCTTTTTACTGCCGATGTACGGCCTTTGGATGATGGCTATCGCGTTCGGAGGGTTCCACATCGCCTACGGGCTTTACACCGGCGTCACGCGCAAGGATTGGTAGCTCGGCGCGCTCCGAATCCGCAGGGTTGCACCGCAAATCATGTCGACACTGGTTAAATCAGCAATCCATAGCCCGCTCCAGGAAACGCTGGAGCAGCTGGACGAAGTCATCCACCAGAAGGTGCGCCTTGGGGTGATGTCGACGCTTGTCGCCGGGGGCGAAGCCGATTTCCGGCAGCTTAAGGAGACGCTCAGCCTCACCGACGGCAACCTCAGCATTCACCTCACCAAGCTGGAGGAGGCCGGGTATATCAGCGTCCGCAAAGAGTTCGTCCGAAAGAAGCCGCACACCAGCTATAGCCCCACGGAGCGTGGCCGAGCGGCGTTCCAGAGCTATTTAGCGGCCCTGGAGCGGATTGTCAAGGCGGCGACGAGCGGCGGGAGCGTAGGCGGCTAGTGGAGGTTATCCAGCACATCGAGTGGAACCTGCTGCTGGCGCTGGTCGCGCCGGTGCTGTCGCTCGTTATCGGCTACGGCTGGTGGCGAAAACCAGCCCTCCGTCAAAAAATTTGGATATGGCTGCCGCTGCTGGTTGTCTGGCTTTGCTTCCTGCCGAACACCTGCTACCTGCTTACCGAATGGCGGCATTTCTTGGAGACGATTACCGCCGACCCGGCCACTGTGCGCGCTGCCGCGCATGATAAGGACGCCCTGCTGCGGTTCCTGGCTCAGGCTACCTTCTACTTCTGCTACTCGGCTGCCGGGCTGCTGACTTTCTCGATGGCGATCTGGCCGATCGACCGCATATTCCGGCCAGCCATCTGGCAAAAGCTGGTCTTTTTCCTGCTCTGCGCCCTGGGTGTGTACCTTGGCCTGATCCGCAGGCTCAACACCTGGGACGTGCTCTACCATCCCAAGACTGTGCTGCGCGAATCGATCAGCGCGGTGAGTCATCCGACGCTGATCCTGCTGACCGCGGCCTTCGCTGGCGTAATCTGGTTCAACTACTGGATATTCGAAGTGTTTATCGACGGTCTCCTGATCCGGCTGAGGCGCTCGCGCCGAATGCGGCGACAGCCTGCACCCATGGCATAGTCTTTCCGATACAAAAAGAAAAGAGCGTTTAAAACCAATGCTGCGTTACCACAAAGTACTTTACAGGCGTTTGCTGCGCGGCCAGGCCACAGACGATCTCCGGCAGCTTCGCTCCGACAGCGCCAAGTTTCCAACTCTGGTGCAGCTTATCGATATGGAACTGGCTCGGCGCGATGAAGAGATCGCGCGCTGGTGCCTGCGTTCCACAGCATCTGCCCCCAAGCGGCCGCTGACCGCGCAGCCCGGCGGGCAGGGGCTGTCGTAGAAACGAGACTCTTATGGCTGCTGCCGAACCGGTCGTCTATGCCACCCGCGCAACTGCGTTGGGGCGTCTGCTGATCGCCGCCACTCCAAAGGGCGTCTGCGCAATCGCTCTCGGCGTGGATGACGAACAGCTTCTCGCCGAATGGCGGCGCGAGTTCCCTCAGGCCGCCATTGCGCAGAACAACACTCAGCTACGGGAGTGGCTGAACGTGGTGGCTCGTCAGATCGAAGGCGAGCAGTCTGACATCTCGCTGCCGCTGGACATCCGCGCGACGCAGTTCCAGCAGCGAGTTTGGGATGAATTGCGGGCGATCCCTCGGGGCGAGACCCGATCCTACACTCAGATTGCCAAGCAGATCGGTAGGCCGTCCGCCGTTCGCGCGGTTGCAAGCGCGTGCGCGTCGAACCGAATCGCCGTCGCCATTCCTTGCCACCGAGTCGTGCGCGGCAGCGGGGACTTAAGCGGGTACCGCTGGGGAGTCGAGAGAAAGCGGGCGCTGCTGGAGCGCGAGCGCGGCGCTTAGATAGGGCGCGCGGGGCGTCCGGTCTTGATATCGGTGCGCAGCGTGTTGCAGAGCAGGCCGACGCGGTGCTTGTAGAAGGGATCGGTGGCGAGCTGTTGAGACCGCAGCGCGTAGGGGAGGGCGTCGCGGGCGTCCTTGCGGTACCAGGCGTAGGTCATCGCCATGTCGTACTGCATCTGCCAATCGGCAGGATTGTTGGCGACGCCTTGTTGGAGGAAACGAGTGGCTTCGCCGGTG
>JAFAYS010000156.1 GCA_019240175.1 Chloroflexota bacterium
TGGATCTCCCGCTGCGGGCGCTCTTTGAAGCGCCGACGGTGGCCGGTCTTGCCGCGCAGCTAGCGCAGGCGGGCGTCGTAGCTACGCTGCCGTTGCTGCCGGTGCCACGTGACGGTCGTGTGCTGCCCCTGTCGTTCGCGCAGCAGCGCCTATGGTTCCTGGATCAATTGCAGCCTGGCAGCCCAACCTATCATGTCCCGCTGGTGATGCGTCTGCACGGCGCGCTGGATCGCACGGCGTTGGAGCGCAGCCTCAGCACAATCATCGCGCGGCACGAGGTACTGCGCACGACCTTTGCCTACGATCCGACGGATCGCATGCCGGAGCCCTACCAGCAGATTGCGTCGCCGGACACCTTCGATCTGCCGTGTGAGGTCTTGCCCGACGCGCTGGATGAGGCGGCGATCCGTGCTCAGGTGCAGACGTTGATCGCGCAGCCGTTCGATCTCGCGCACGGGCCGCTGCTACGTGCTACGCTGCTTCAACGCCATGCTGATGAGCATATTTTGGTGCTGGTGATCCATCACGCCGTGTTCGATGGCTGGTCGCAGAGTGTGCTGCTGCGTGAGCTGAGCGCGCTCTACCGTGGATTCACGCAGGGTGACGTCGTGGACTTGCCCGCGCTGCCAATCCAGTACGCCGACTACGCCGTCTGGCAGCGGCAGTGGTTGTCGGGTACGGTGCTTGAGCAGCAGCTTGGCTACTGGTGTCGGCAGCTACAGGGCATCGCGCCGCTGGATCTGCCCGGTGATTATCCGCGCCCAGCCAATCCCAGCGATCACGGCGCGATTGTGGAGCTACGCATTCCCGCCGCGCTGACTCATGCGCTTGAGGCGCTCAGCCAGCAGCTGGACGCAACGCTGTTCATGACGCTGCTGGCGGCCTGGCAAACGCTCTTGCTGCGCTACAGCGGCCAGCACGACATCGCGGTGGGCACACCGATCGCGGGACGGACGCGGCCTGAGCTGGAAGGACTGATCGGCTTCTTTGTCAACACGCTCGTGCTGCGTACCGACCTGAGTGGTCAGCCAAGTTTTACGGAACTTGTCAATCGCACGCGATCTACGGCGCTGGACGCCTACGCGCATCAGGACGTGCCGTTTGAGCAGATTGTGGAGGCCGTGCAGCCCGAGCGCGACCTCAGCCGCACGCCGCTGTTCCAGGTCATGTTTACACTGCAAAACATGCCGCGCGGCGGTGTGGCGCTGCCCGATCTGCGGCTAGAGCCGCTGGCCGTGGAAAGCCACAGCGCGAAGTTCGATCTGTCGCTGACGTTGCTCGAGACACCGGGCGGCCTTACGGGTAACATCGAGTATCGCACCGATCTGTTTGCAGCGGCGACAATTGAACGGATGGCGGATCACTTCCAAACGCTGCTGGCCGCCGTCGTCGCCAATCCGCAGCAGCGCATCGATCGCCTGCCGCTGCTGCCAGCCGCCGAGCGTCGTCAGATTCTCCATAAGTGGCCCGCGCCGCTGCCACTGCCCGCGCATACCTGCCTGCATGATCTGGTTGGGGCGCAGGCCGCGCGCACGCCGCAGGTCATCGCGGTCGAGCACGACGGCGAGCAGCTGAGCTACGCCGAATTGGATCGGCGGGCGAATCAACTGGCGCATCGGTTGCAAGCGCTGGGAATTGGTCCCGACTCACGGGTGGCTGTGTGTTTGCCACGCTCGATCCAGTTTGTGGTGGCCATGCTGGGCGTGCTCAAAGCTGGCGGCGCGTACGTCCCGCTCGATCCTGACTATCCCGAGGAGCGGCGGCAGTTTATGCTGGCGGATAGCGCGGTCCAGGTGCTGATCACGCGCGAGTCGCTGCGGGCCGCGCTGCCCGGCTACACAGGCGCGATCATCTGTGTGGATCGCGACGCGTCGCAGATCGATCAGTTGCCGACAACACCGCCCACCACGAGCGTCGACCCCGATCACCTGATGCTGATTTTGTACACCTCGGGCTCGACGGGAACGCCCAAAGGTGTGCTGCTCACGCATCGCAATATCGTCAGCTACCTCCACGCGGCGCGGGCGCGCTATCCAATCCAGGCCGGCGATCGGGTGCTTCAGTTCGCGTCGATCAGCTTCGACACCAGCATCGAAGATTTCTACGCCCCGCTGATCATCGGCGCAACAATCGTGCTGCGCACCGAGGAGACCTTGTCCAGTCCGGCGCGCTTTGCTCAGCTCTAAACCGCGTGGCAGATCAGCGTGCTGAGCTTGCCGACCGCCTTCTGGCATGTGCTGGCCGAGGCCAGCGCGACCGGCGAGTTTGTGCTGCCGTTCTCGGTCCGACATATCATCATCGGCGGCGAACACGCGGCGCTGGATCGCGTCCGTGCGTGGCAGGCGCGCTACGGTGAGCGGGCGTCGCTGCTCAACATGTACGGCCCCACCGAGGCCACGATCACCGCGACGGGCTATCTGGTGCCTGCGCGCCTGCCCAACGATCTGCTCGATACGCCGATCGGTCACGCGCTGCCGAATGTGCACGCGTATGTGCTGGACACGCAGCTTGATCTCGTACCGATCGG
>JAFAYS010000161.1 GCA_019240175.1 Chloroflexota bacterium
CTCAGCCTTTCCCAACCCGCCGACCTGTATCAGAGACAGGCTTTTAATATAGGAAGACGAACCACGAGTACTTCCTACGGCTCAGACAAGCCGAAAACAACTCCTCACTCTGCTCATCGATGCTGATGAGTCCACCGGCGTAGCTACGGCTTATTCGGGGAAAGAGCAGCGTTTGCTCTGCCCATCCTTGGATGACGCTGTCCACTCCGATCGCAAGATCGTCACTTCCCGTGCCTCGGTGACGACTCCGCGCTCTACACCTGCGACCGATTGGTCGTGGCCTGTCTGGCTGCACTGCCAACTTCAGCTATCAACACGTGCGTATCAATCTACCGACGTTACAGCCTACAATCTATAAAGGTACATCGCATGGTCGAGCTGCCACATAAAATCTATACGCCACAGCGTCCGCCAGAGCTGGTGCAGCGTCCCCGCTTGATCGAGGCGCTGCAAAAGATCGCACAGCGCAAGCTGATCGCGCTGGTTGCGCCTGCGGGCTACGGCAAAACGTCGCTGCTGATCGACCTGGCGCATATGACAACGCTGCCGCTCTGCTGGTACACCCTGGACGCCTATGACGCCGAGCCGTGGAGCTTTTTGCTGTATCTCACCGCCGCAGTCGAGCATCGCTTTCCGGGCAGCACCACGCGCACCACGCAGCTGCTGCGGCGCGACGGCCAGCAGTTTAGCGCGGTTGTGGAAACCTTGATCCATGAGCTGAGCGCCATCGCGGGTGATTTTGTGATCTGCCTGGACGACTGGCATCTCGTCGATAAGGTGACCGCGATCAGCGAGCTGGTAGCCTCGATCCTGTCACGCTGTCCCAACAGCCATATTATTCTGGCAGCGCGATCGCATCCTTCGCTGCCCAACCAGATGCTGCTGGCGGCGCGACGTCAGTTTGTCAGCATCAACGAGACGCAGCTACGCTTTTCCGCCGAGGAGCTGGCGCGCGTGATCGCTTGTGAGGGCATCAGCAATTTCACGCCCGAGGACACCGAGTGGCTAGTTACGCAGAGCGACGGCTGGCTGACCGGCATTCTGCTGGCGCTGCAAACTACCAACGGCGACATCGCGGCGATCGTCGCCAACCGCACTGTGATGAGCCGCCCGGCCCATCATTTTCTGGCCGAGCAGGTCCTCGATCGACAGCCGCCCGAGATCCAGCAGTTCTTGATCGAGTCATCGATGCTGGAAGAGCTGACGGTCGAGCGCTGCAACACGCTGCTGGGACGCAACGACTCGTGGGGCATGCTGGAATATGTGCTCGCGCAGCGGCTGTTCGTCACCGAGATCGCGCCGGGCGTGCTGCGTCAGCATCCGCTCTTTCGTGAGCTATTGCAGCAGCGGCTTCAGCTGAGCCAGCCCGAGCACTTCTGCGCGCTCAGCCAGCGCATGGCCGCCGACTTTTCGCGACCGAGCCAGTGGTCTGGTCCTACGCTGCCCGTAGCTGCCGAGCAATGGATCGCGTTGGGGCAGGGCCGGGCCGATCAGCAGCCGTCGCTGCGGGCCAACTATCTCGGCGCGGACCAGGTCTGGATTGACGACAAGTCGATCCCGCTGGGCTCGGGCCGCGCGCGTGAGCTGCTGGCCTATCTGATCACGCATCCACAGGGCGCGTCGCGCACAGACCTGTATCGCGCGATCTGGTGTACGGACGAGCCGCCGGAAGATCCCAACGCGCTGAATCGCGTGATCTATCGCCTGCGCGCGGCGCTGCCACCGGGCGCGATCATCACCATCAACCGCGACACCTACTGCCTGGACCGGGCGCTGCTGCGCGTGGAGATCGACGCCGAGTCGTTTGAGCGTCTGCTCGACCACTCGACCGCCGAGCAGAACCAGATGCAGACGATCTTGAAGGCGCTGGATCTGTATCGCGGCGTGTTTCTGCCCAGCGTGCAAACCTCGTGGAGCTGGAACGTGCGCCAGCGGCTGGAGCTGCGCTACCGCAGCGCGCTGTGCCAGGCGGCGGAGCAGAACGAAACCCACGGCAGCTTTGCCAAGGCGCTCGATCTTTTCCGCCAGCTTGTCGCCCGCGACACGACCAATATCGCCGCGCACGCCGGGATTATGCGCTGTCACATCGCGCTCCAATGGCCGGCCCTGGCGATCGAGCAGTACCGCACGCTGCGCCACACGCTCGATAGCGAGCTGGGGATTGGCCTCGATCCTAGCTCTGAGCCCGAGCGCATGTACCAGATGCTGCTGGCGAACTGAGTAGATAGAGGGACAAAGGAACAAGGGAACAAGGGAACAAAGAGGCTTCAATGAGAGCTTTTTGTTCCTTTGTTCTTTTGATTATTTGTTGGTTGGTTGTGGCCCTCACTCTTTAGTCCCCTTCCCCGAACCTCGTCAAGCCTTTGGCTCGGTTGCGGCAGGAGAAGGGGTGCAGTGGTACTCCTCTTGATCTTTGGTTGCCTTTCCACGGCTCTTGATTTCCCGTGTTCTCCTCCGGCCCCTGTTCTTGGTTCTTGGTTCTCCGCCTAGGTTCTAGGTTCTCCGTTTGTTCCCTTGTTCTTTGTTCTTTGTTCTCCTTGGTTCTTTTTGTTCCTTGGTTCTTTTGTTCTTTTGTTCCTTCGCACTCCTAGGAGTGGGAGAGGAGCGAGAGAGTATTGAGCGCTATCTTTACGTTTGCTAAACTTTTTGCAGAACACAGGCCCCATACGCAAAGCAGCGACCCAGCCTCAAGGAAGCCCACGCTCCGGCACTCACCCTGCGCGTCCCACTCCTGAGAGAGCATTCTTCTTTGCCGTGGAGATATTAGGAACATCGTGGGCAATGGCAGCCGCAGCGTTGCGGTTGTCACGGCTTACCTACCGCTGATCGCCTATGCGCTCTTTAAAGCTCTTCGATGAATCATCCGTGCGTCATCAGTTCGCGGGCTTGCAGCAGCTCATCAGCGCGGCGCTGGCCAATCCGGTGCTCGCCGATGCGCTGGTGGCCGACCCCGCGCGGGCACTTGAGCAGGACCTGCCCGACATTACGCTGACGCGCGAAGAATACCAGCTGATCATCCAGGTGCGCGATACGACCTGCTTCGATCATTTTGCGGCCTATCTGTATGCGCTGGTTCAGGACGCGATCCTGGCCCAGGAGCATCCGATGTACAACGAACAAGAATCACACGCTTCATAAGGAAACAGATATGGCTGAAGCGATCAACAAATGGACGGTGTGCGGTAAGCCCAATCCCGACGCCAGCTTGCGGCTTTTTTGCTTCCCGTTCGCGGGCGGCGGCGCTTCGATCTTTCGCGGCTGGGCCGCGCTGCTGCCGGCCAGCATTGAGGTGTACGCGGTGCAGCTGCCAGGCCGTGAGACGCGCATGCGCGAGCCGCGCTTTACCAGCGTCAAGGAGCTGGTGCCGGAGCTGATGAGCGCGCTGCTGCCGGCGCTGGACATGCCGTTCGTCTTCTTTGGACACAGCATGGGCGCGCTGATCAGCTTTGAGCTGGCGCGTGCGCTGCGCCGTGCGGGCAACGCCAATCTCCAGCATCTTTTTGTCTCGGCCCGCAGCGCGCCGCAGATCGTCGGCAGCGAAGAAACGCTGCACCATCTGCCGACGCCCGAGCTGATCGACAAGCTGCGCCAGCTCGGCGGCACGCCCGACGCGATCCTGCAAAATCCCGAGCTGCAAGAGATGATCCTGCCGATTCTGCGCTCGGATCTGGCGCTGAACGAGCGCTATGTCTACACGCCGGAGCCGCCGCTCGACGTGCCGATCTCGGCCTTTGGCGGCACGCAAGACCCGCGCGTGCGCCAGGAAGACGTCGCGCAGTGGTCGGCGCAGACCGGCAAGACCTTTTCGCTGCGCATGGTCGCCGGCGATCACTTCTTCTTGAATGCCAATCCGTCCGCGATCCTCCAGCCGATGCAGCAGGATCTGCGGACATTGTTGTTGAGCGGCCAGGGGGCTGCTGTGTAGCGCCCGTGCCTCTATCCTTCAGGAGCGTAATCGATGACCGTGTATCTCTCGGCCAAGGATGTTCATAAGTCGTATCGCCGCAAGCAGGTCTTGAAGGGCGTCACGCTCGACCTGTACAACGGCGAGATCCTGGCGCTGCTGGGGCCCAACGGCTCCGGCAAGACGACCTTTATTAAGATTCTGGCCACGCTGCTGATCAAAGACGCGGGCAAAGTCGAGATCATGGGCTACGACCTCGACAAGAACCCGAACGCGATCCGGCATCTGTTCGGCTACGTCGGCCAGGACAGCGAGCGCTCGGCCTACGCGCGGCTCAGCGTCCGTGAGAATCTGCACTTCTTTGGCTCGCTGCATGGCCTCGACAAAAAAACCATCAACGCGCAGCTCGACAAGCTGGTGCATTACTTCGATTTCGCCGAAAGCATCGACAAGCGCTTCGAGCATCTGTCGGGCGGCCAGAAGCAGACGATGGTGATCATGCGCGCGCTGCTCTACAACCCGCCGGTCGTCTACCTCGACGAGCCGACCAAGGGCCTCGATCCGCTGGTCGCCAAGAAGATTCGCGCCTACCTCAAGCGCTACGTCAAAGACGAGCAGAAATCGTTGCTGCTGACCTCGCACATCCTGCCCGAGGTCGACGAGATGTCGGATCGCGTGGCGCTGATCGCCGACGGCGTGATCCCGATCGTCTCGACCGCGACCAAGCTCAAGGAAAGCGTCAGCATCCGCAGCTTTATTGAGGTGCCGACCAATCTGGTCTCGCCGGAGCTGAAGGACGAGATCATGGCCAACAGCATGATCCTGGCCTGCCGCGAGCGCGAGGCCGGCTGGCTCTCGTTCGGCGTCAACGATCTGCTGGACGGCACCGAGATGATGATCGCGCTGATGCGCAAGCACCAGATTCAGCCCACCATTCGCAACTACAACGTGTCGCTGGAAGACGCTTTCGTGCATCACGTCGGCGCGCTTGCTCAGCGCTTCGATACCTAAGTTCCACTCGAAGGAGATTGTTCATGCTCGATACCGCCATGCCGATCGTGAGCGCGCCGCCCAAAGTCGAGACCTTTTCCAAGCCTGTCTCGGGCTGGGCCGTGTGCAAGGCCACGGTCGTCAAAGAGCTGCTGATGACCTGGCGCTACATGCCGGATCTGATCGGCAGAGTCGTCGAGGCCGCGATCAAAGTCAGCTTCTTTCTGTTGATGGCCACCTCGATCTCGGTTGAGAACGTCGACGCGCTGCAGGGCGCGAACCTGTCGAGCCACAGCCTGTCGCTCTTCTATCTGTCGAGCCTGATGCTGATGGTCTTCAACGGCACCGCGCTGTCGTCGCCGATCATCTCGGTCAATCGCGATCTGTACTTCGGCACGCTGGAATTTTTGTACAGCGGCCCGTCGTCGCGCTACGCCTACTTTATCGGCACAGTGATCGCCAGCGCGATCATCAATCAGATCACGTTCCTGCCGATCTTTCTCTTCTACGTCTTCTACTCCGGCGTCAGCTTCTTCAACATCCTGCTGGTGCTGGGCGTCTGCGCGCTGGTGCTGGTGACCATGATCTCGATGGGCATCATGATCGCGCTGCTGACGATGCTGCTCAAGCAGATGGGCTCGATCGCCTCGCTGATCAGCCAGGCCTTTGAGTTTCTGGCCGGGGCGTATCTGCCGATCTCGGTGCTGCCGTTCTTTATCCGCATCTTCGCCTATGTGCTGCCCTACACCTGGGGCTACGATCTGATCCGCTACTACAGCCTGGGCGGCAACTGGCAAACCTTCTACCCGGTCTGGATTCAATGGTCGGCGCTGATCGGCTTCGCGGTGATCTTTGTGATCATCTCGCGCTATCTGCTGCACCAGACTGAGCTGCGCGCCAAACGCGAAGGCCTGCACCTCCTTTAGCGCTGCTTTCACGACGATACTCAATCGCATCACCACTACCCACCACCATACGAAAGGAATTAACGTCATGGAAACCAAAGCCAAGATCCGCCAGTTCTTCGAGCGCTCGCTCCAGCGCACCGATCTGCCCGACGACGAGAACATCTTCGCCGCCGGCTTGGTCAACTCCTTGTTTGCGATGCAGCTGGTGCTTTTTGTCGAGAGCGAGTTCGGCTTCAGCACCGACAACGACGATCTGGTCATCGACAACTTTAGCTCGATCAACGCGATCGCCAGCCTGGTCGATCGCAAGCTCGGCGTGACGGCGTAACAGGGAACAAAGGAACAAAGAAACAAAGGAACAAACCCGTAAAGACGATCCTTGTTCGCTTGTTCTTTTGTTCGCTTGTTCTTTCGCGCGCCGCGCTCCGGCTGAAAGGGAAAACCCGATGGACATGGACCTGACTCCGCAGCAAAAAGACGCGCGGGCCGCCTATCACGCGTTTGTGGATCAGCATATCGTGCCGCACGCCGACCGCTTCGATCTTGAGGAGCGCATTCCCACCGAGCTGATCAGCGCGATGGCCAAAGAGGGCTACCTGGGCGCGGTCGTGCCTGAGGCGTTCGGCGGCAGCCCGATCGACATGATCAGCTATGGCCTGCTGGCGGAAGAGCTGGGCCGCGGCAGCTCGTCGGTTAACGCGCTGCTGACCGTTCACAGCATGTGCTCGTTTGCGATCGCGCGCTGGGGCACCACCGAGCAGAAAGAGCGCTGGCTGTCGCGCATGGCGCAGGGCCAGATGATCGGCGCGTTTGCGCTAACCGAGGTTCACGCCGGCAGCGATGCCAAGAGCGTCGAGACCGAAGCCGTGCCGACCGCCGACGGCTACGTGCTCAATGGACGCAAGCGCTGGATCACGTTTGGGCAGATCGCGAATCTGTTTCTGGTCTTCGGCAAGTGCGAGGGCCAGCTGATGATCTTCTTTGTCGAGCGCAGCAATCCCGGCGTCTCGGTCGTGCCGATCAGCGGCATGCTTGGCTCACGCGCCTCAATGCTGGGCGAGGTCCGGCTGGAAAACTGCCACATCGCCAAAGAAGATGTGATCGCGCGGGCCGGCTTTGGCTTCGCCTCGGTGCTGGCCTCGGTGCTGGACATTGGCCGCTACACCGTGGCCTGCAACTGCGTCGGCATCGGCCAGGCCTGTCTGGATGCCTCGCTGGCCTACACCAGTACGCGCAAACAGTTCGGCGTGCTGCTCAAAGAGCACCAGCTGATCCAGCAGATGATCGCCAACATGCTCACTAACCTCAACGCGGCGCGGCTGCTGACGCAGCGCGCGGGCTACCTCAAAGAGATCAACGATCCGCGCATGATCATGGAAACCATGATCGCCAAGTACTTCGCCTCGACGATGGCCAACAAAGCCGCCAACGACGCGGTGCAGATCCACGGCGCGAACGGCGTCAGCAGCGATTATCCGGTACAGCGCTTCCTGCGCGACGCGCGCATCCAGGAGATCATCGAGGGCAGCTCGCAGATCCAGCAGATGACGATCGCGAAATACAGCTATCAGCAATAGGAGCAAAGGGCAACTATGTCAGGGCAAGTCGCAGAGCCCACACCCCAGAGCCAGACCGAGCTAAAGACCGTGAAGTGCGTGGTCTGGGATCTTGACAACACACTCTGGAAGGGCATCCTCCTGGAAAATGATCAGCTCGTGCTGGCCGATAACATTGTGCAGATCATCCAAACGCTCGACGAGCGCGGCATCTTGCAGTCGGTTGCCAGCCGCAACGACCACGACGCGGCGATGGACAAGCTGCGCGAGCTGGGCCTGGACGAGTATTTCTTGTATCCGCAGATCAACTGGAATCCCAAGTCGGCCTCGGTCGAGAAGATCGCCAAGTCGATCAACATCGGCCTTGACACGATCGCTTTCGTGGACGACCAGCCGTTTGAGCGCGAAGAAGTGCAGTTTGTGCTGCCGGCGGTGCGCACCCTCGACGTGACCGAGCTGTCCACGCTGCTGGATCGCCCAGATATGAACCCGCGCTTTCTGACCGAAGACTCTAAGCTGCGGCGTCAAATGTATATGAGCGATATCAAGCGCCAGGAGATCGAAGATAGCTTCGGCGGCTCCAACGACGAGTTTCTGGCCTCGCTCAACATGCGCTTCACGATCGCGCCGGCGCAGGAAGACGATCTTCAGCGCGCCGAAGAGCTGACCGTGCGCACCAATCAGCTCAACACCACGGGCTATACCTATGGCTACGAGGAGCTGGATTTTCTGCGCCAGTCGCCGGATCACAAACTGTTGATCGCGGGCCTTGAGGACAAATACGGCACCTACGGCAAGATCGGCCTGACGCTGATCGAGTGTGGCCCCGAGGTTTGGACGATCAAGCTGCTGCTGATGTCTTGCCGCGTGATGTCGCGCGGCGTCGGCACGATCTTGATCGGCCACATCATGAACATGGCGCGCGAGGCCGGCGTCAAGCTGCACTCGGAGTTTGTCTCCAACGATCGCAACCGCATGATGTACATCACCTACAAGTTCAACGGCTTCAAGGAAGTCTCCTCCGACGGCAAGAACATCGTCTTCGAGGCCGATCTCGATCGGATTCCGCCTTTCCCGGCCTACGTCGACGTGAGCATCCAGTCCTAATCGATCGATCTTGGGGCATACACCAGTATGCCCCTACTCTGCTCATTGTTCTTTATGGTTGCTTTCCAAGACTCACAGCTGATTGTTGAAGAGAGTGTATGCGTATGAACTCCCTGTCTAGCCAGCTTGAACATCCGTCCGAGCAGCCGGCATCAGCGCTGTCCGAGCCGATCGCGATCCTGGGCCTGGGCTGTCGCTTTCCCGGCGGCGCGAGCGATCCGGCGGCGTTCTGGCAGCTGCTGCGCGATGGCGTCGACGCGATCGGCGAAGTTCCGGCCTCGCGCTGGGACGCCGACGCGTTCTACGCGGCCCGCGCCGCGACGCCCGGTAAAACCGTGACGCGCTGGGGCGGCTTTCTAGAGCAGGTCGATCGTTTCGACGCGGCGTTCTTCGGCATTACGGCGCGTGAGGCAACCTACATGGACCCGCAGCAGCGGCTGCTGCTTGAGGTGGCCTGGGAAGCGCTGGAAAACGCGGCGCAGCCCGTGGAGCGGCTGGCGGGCACGGCGGCTGGCGTGTTCATCGGCATCTCGGGCAACGACTACGGCCAAACGCTCGATCCCGAGCAGATTATTCAGTACAGCGGCACCGGCAGCGCGATCAACATCGCGGCGGGCCGGCTTTCGTATCTCTTCGATTTGCGCGGCCCGTGCGTGGCTGTCGATACCGCCTCGTCGTCGTCGCTGGTGGCGGTGCATCTGGCCTGTCAAAGCCTGCGCTCGGGCGAGAGCAGCCTGGCGTTGGCGGGCGGCGTCAAGCTGATGCTGTCGCCGACCGGCTCGATCGTCTACTCGCAGATGCATGTGCTGGCCGGCGACGGTCGCTGCAAAACCTTCGACGCGCGCGCTGACGGCTTCGTGCCGGGCGAAGGCTGCGGCGTGGTCGTGCTTAAGCGGCTGCGCGACGCGCTGCGTGACAACGATCCGATCCTGGCGGTGATTCGCGGCTCGGCGATCAACCAGGACGGTCGATCGAGCAGCTTGTCGGCGCCCAACGCCGAGGCGCAGCAGGCCGTGATCGAGACGGCGCTACGTAGCAGTGGCCTCGATCCGCTGAGTGTGAGCTATGTCGAAACCCACGGCAGCGGCACGCCACTCGGCGATCCCACCGAGGTCGGCGCGCTGAGCAACGCGCTAGGCCACGCCGATGCGCAGGCCGGGCCGTGTGTGCTGGGCGCGGTTAAAACCAATATCGGCCACCTGGATACCGCCGCCGGCATCGCGGGCCTGATCAAGACCACGCTGGCGCTGCGGCATGGCGCGCTGCCGGGCAATCTCAACTTCCAAACGCTCAACCCGCGTATCGTGCTGGACGGCACGCGGCTGGTGATTCCCACCGCGCTTCAGCCCTGGCCGAGCACGGCGGCGCCACGGATCGCCGGCGTGAACTCGTTCGGCTGGTCGGGCACCAACGCGCACGTGGTCGTCGAGGAAGCGCCACAAACGAGCAATGCTTCCGCGAATGACGACTGCCGACGCGCGTATCTGCTGCCGATCTCAGCGCGACATCCGCAGGCACTCCAAGCGCTGGCGCAGCGCTACCACACGCTGCTAACCGAGCGCGGCGATCGTGATCTGCGCGATCTGGTCTACACTGCCGGCGCACGGCGCAGCCATCACAGCTATCGTTTGGCGCTGGTCGGCGATTCGACGTCGGCGCTGGCCGAGCAGCTTCAGGCGGTGATCGCCGATAATCAAATTTCTGAAGCGAGCAGCCAGCAGTCGAAGCTGGTCTTTGTCTTTCCCGGTCAGGGCTCGCAGTGGCTGGGCATGGCCCGCGATCTGCTCGACAGCGAGCCGGTCTTTCGCGCGATGATCGATGAGTGCGCGGCGGCCTTCCAGCCATACATCGCCTGGGATCTGCTTGAAGAGCTGCGCAATCCCACACCCGAGCCGCCGATCGACGTGATCCAGCCGACGCTTTTCGCGGTGACGGTCGCGATCAATGCGCTGTGGCGATCCTGGGGCGTCGTGCCGGACGCGGTGATCGGCCACAGCATGGGCGAGGTCGCGGCTGCCTACGTGGCCGGCGCGCTCTCGCTCGACGACGCGGCGCGCATCAACTGCGTGCGCTCCAAGCTGCTGCGGCGCTGTAGTGGCCAGGGCACCATGCTGATGACCAATCTGAGCGAGGCCGAGGCCGAGGCGGCGCTGGCAGGCTATCGCGATCAGTTGTCGGTGGCTGCGTTGAACGGGCCGCGCACAACCGTGATCAGCGGCACACCCACGGCGATCCAGGCGCTGATCGCGGATCTAGAGCAGCAGGAAATTTTCTGCCGCCCGATCAGCGTCGATATTGCGGCGCACAGCGTGCAGATGGACCCGCTGCTGGACGAGGCCCGCGCGATGGTCGCGGATCTTCAGCCGCAGCCGGCCCACACCGTTTTCTACTCATCGGTGACGGCGGGCATGCTGGCGGGCGAGGATCTGAGCGCGGACTTCTGGGTGCGTAATCTGCGCGAGACCGTGCGCTTCGCCCCGGCCATGCGCGCGCTGATCGACGCGGGCTACCACACATTTATCGAGATCAGCCCACACCCGATCTTGCTGCAAGCGGTCAAAGGCTGCCTCCAGTCCGTCGGCGCGGACGGCATCGTGCTGCCCTCGCTGCGACGCCAGGAAGACGCGCGTACGGTGATGCTGACCACGCTGGGCGCGCTCTACACCACCGGCCATGCCGTGAACTGGGATCTGCTGTATCCGAGCGGTCGCTGTGTGGAGCTGCCGGCCTATCCGTGGCAGCGCGAGCGCTTCTGGATCGAAGGCGCGCCGGTTGTTGCCAAACACAGCGGTCACAATGAGCACAGCCGGAGCAATGGGAATGGCGCGGAGATCGATGAGATCAATGGCGCGCCTGAAGCGCAGATTGAGCAGCCTCACGCAGCAGCTGATCCGCTGGCCGAGTGGCTGTACCG
>JAFAYS010000187.1 GCA_019240175.1 Chloroflexota bacterium
GGAAAAGGTCGCGCCGTGGATGCCGTCGCGTCCAGTACGCCCGCCGATCACGACCACCGCGTCGCCGGGCTGCGTGCCGGTGAGATGCTGATCGCGGCCTGAAAGGCCGACCGTGCCGCAGAAGACCAGCGGATTGCGCGTGTAGCCCTCGTCGTAGAGCACCGCGCCGGCCACAGTTGGAATACCGAGCTTGTTGCCGTAGTCGCGCACGCCGGCGACTACACCCTCGGCGATGCGCTGCGGATGCAGCACGCCCTCGGGCAGCGCGTCATGCGGCAGATCCTGCGGCCCGAAGCAGAGCACGTCCAGATTGGCGATCGGCTGGCCTGACACGCCCAGAATATCGCGCACCACGCCGCCGACGCCGGTATTCGCGCCGCCGAAGGGCTCAAGCGCCGAAGGATGGTTGTGCGTCTCGACCTTGAACGAGACCGCGTCGTCGCCGATCAGCACGATGCCGGCGTTGTCGACAAAGGCTGACAACAGCCAGGGCGGCGCGATGCGGCGCGTCTCGGCCATGAAAAAGGTTTTGAGCAGCCCGTCGATCGTCTGGGGAATCGTGGGATCGTCGTCGGCGCGCTCGGTCTCGGAGTAAGCGATGCGCGCCTTGAAGGTTTTGTGCGAGCAGTGCTCCGACCAGGTTTGCGCCAGCGTTTCTAGCTCACCGTCGGTCGGATCGCGATCGGCCTCACGAAAATAGCGCTGGATCGCCTGCATCTCCTGGAGATCAAGCGCCAGCACGCCGTCGCGACTGATGCGCATCAGCTCGGCATCGTCGGCGGCACGCAGCGGCACCGTAGCGATGCGCGGCTGCTGCGGCGGTGGCGGCTCGATCAGCTTGTTGTAGAAGGCCGCGCTGGCGGAGGTATCGTCGGGCAGCGAGATCAGCGCCGCCTCGACCAGATCGTTGGCCAGCAGCTCAAAAGCCAGCTCCTCGACCGCATCGTAGGCCAGGTCGCCGCGCAGATACACGCGCCGCAGGGTGCGCACGCTGTTCAGGCCGGAGATGCCCGCTCGCTGCGCGCCGATGTGAACGCTCTCGCCTTCGTTGTCGGTCACGCCGGGCCGGTACGCCACGTCGATCGCCCAGGTGGCCTCGGCATCGGTCGGCTCAAGCGCATCCAGCGCAAACGAATGCGCCGTCGAAAGGATCGGATCGGTCAATAGCTCGGTCGCGATCTGCGCAACCGCTGCATCGTCCAGGTCGCCGGCCAGCAGATAACGTCGCTCCTGGTAGGCGCTGTGCAGATCTAAGCCCAGCGCGGCATGAGCGGCGGCGATCAATTGGCGATCGTCGCTCGGCTGTTGCGGACGAACCACGACGAGGAAGGAACCCATGAATCTTTTCTCCACTGATCTTATGCGTCGCGATTGTACGCGAGCGCGGTAGCGCTGTCAAAGCTGATCACATGTTCAGATTTACACCGGAACTAGGCAATCGACTGGCCGATCAGCAGCCAGATCGACGCGGCCACAGCGCCGCCTACCAGCGATGACAGCAGATTTACCCAATCGTTATCGAGCCAGGCCCAGCCGCGCAGATGCTCGGTCGCGGTGCCGCAGCGATGGATCGCGCGCTCGGTCTCGACCTCGCAGTGCGGACAGAAGCGCATCGCCTGCGCCGTCGCGCCCAACAAACTGTCGGCCAGCGAGCCCGCCGTGCCGCCCAGCAGCGCCGCCAGGATCGTCGTGAGCGCCGGCTGGCCTTCCAGCAACCACTGCGCCAGATACGCCGCCACACCGATGGTCAGCGAGCCGGCGATCGTCGCCAGCAGCCCCAGCGCCGTCACGCCGCCCGAGGTGCCCACGCTCACCTGGCGTCCGCTGGTGATCAGCCGAGGTGCGCGCGTACTCAGCGTGCCGACCTCGGTGGCCCAGGTGTCGGCAGTAACCGTGGCGAGCACGCCCAGTGCGGCGGCAAAGATCCACGGCTGCGGCGTAAACGCATACAACAGCGCCAGCCCGGCGACCGCGCCGCCGTTGGCCATGGTCTGCGCCCAATCGCGCCGCTCGGTCTTGGCGAACTTGTCGGCGGCAACCTGCTCTTTCGCGGCTCGACGCCAGTGCGAAAGCGCCGAAGAAGTCACGAAAAAGACTACAACCAGAATACCCCAGACCCAGCCGCCCAGCCCAGCCGCCGCCGTGCCGACCACGATCGCGCCGAGCCAGCCGCTGAGCGTGAGCGAGTACCGCCAGTAGCCCAGGCCCCCGATCAGGACGCTGAAGCCAAGGCTGAGCGCGAGACGCAGCGGATCAAGCATGATTATCAAGCGCTGGCTGAATGATCATCGGCGGCATGTTTGGATCTTCATCAATGCTGGCAAAGCTGGCATACAAGTTGCTTAGTGCTCTCCGCTGTCAGGATAGCATAAGCGCTATTCTTCATCAAAGAGAGGAGCGGGAGCATGGGCTCGCGATATTTCGCACTCGTCGTCGGCATCGTCTATCTACTGGTCGGACTGCTCGGGTTTATTCCTGGGCTGGTAAGCGCCTACACCGGTCCAGAGCTGGCCGTTAGCGCGGGCCAGGGCAATCTGATGGGCTTATTCCCGATCAACATTGTACACAACATCGTGCATCTGGCGATCGGCGCGTGGGGCATTGCCTCCTACCGCAGCATCAGCGGCTCGGTAGCTTTCGCACGCGGCCTGGCGATCCTCTACGGCCTGCTGGCGATCCTGGGCTTGCTGCCCGCGCCGTTCAGCACGACCTTCGGCCTGGTTCCGATCCACGGCACCGACGTAGCGCTGCACGCCGTCACCGCGCTGGCCGCCGCCTACTTCGGCTTCGTTGCGAATCGCAACCCCGAGTTCGTCGACGCGTCGCGCCGCCGCTAGGTTGCGTGTAGACCTGGTTTCGCAGCAGAACCCATTTTTAGACACTCAAAGGGCGTAGTCACCTACGCCCTTTTGATTCATCCCGCGCGCTCTTCGGCCTGCTCTTTATCAACTGTCTCCTTGCTGGCGGTTTCCAGCGCTTGCAGCGCCGACTCCAGCTCGGTGCCGATGCGCTCCTCGATCATGCGCTGCGGGATCAGCTTGGCGAATCTGCCGAGCATGCGCGGCACCTCGGTCGTCACGCGCACTACCGCCTCGCTGCCCTGATTGGCCGCCGCGATCGTCCAGCGCGCGTCGATCTCCATCGGGCTGACCGCCACAAAGCGCACACCGTCTTCCAGCATACGCGCCT
>JAFAYS010000224.1 GCA_019240175.1 Chloroflexota bacterium
GGCACTATAAGGCATGTGTGCGCACGCTTGAGGCCGAGCTTGGCGTTGCTCCCGACGATGCGACGACGGCGTTGTATGATGCGATTCGTTTCCGGCGCTTCCCGCCACAGGTAGACGGCCAGGCAGCGCGCGGCCAGGCAGCAGCGACAGCGCTGCCGCGATTGGGAACCCAGCAAGCGACGGTCTCGACCGCAATGCTATCCACCGAGGCCGGCAACGACGACACTCAGGCCCGCGCGGACGAGCCGGCGCAACCACCTTTTGTTGTGCCAGTGCCGCCGACGCCGATGGTCAATCGCGTTGCCGACGTGCAGACCATCGGCGCACAGCTGTGTGATCAGCCAATACGTGCGCTAACGATCACCGGCATTGGTGGAATCGGCAAGACGCGGCTTGCGCTTGAGGCAGCCCATGCCCTCCGCGACGACTTCCGAGATGGGATCTATTTTGTGGAGCTGGCAGCGCTGAAAGACGCGGCGCTGGTGGCGGATGGGATCGCGCAGGTGCTTGGGGTGAAAGAGCGTCCGGGGCAACCGATGAGCACAACCTTGCGTGATCAGCTTGGCTCCAAACATTTGCTGCTGATATTGGACAATTTTGAACATGTGATCACCGCCGCGTCGCTCGTCTCCGACCTGCTGGCAGCCTGCCCATCACTGCGGGTGCTGGTGACAAGTCGGGCTGCGCTCAATATCCGTGCGGAACACCAGCTCCGGCTCGAGCCGCTCACCGATGCGGATGCAGTGCAACTCTTTGTCCAACGCGCGTACGCGGCTGGTGCCGTTCTCACTACCAACGATGCCGGTATCGCGGTCTACTCAGCTATTTGCCAACGACTGGATCGATTGCCATTAGCGATCGAGCTGATTGCCGTGCGTGCGCGGACACTCGCCCCGCTCGACCTGTTGCGACTGCTTGATCAGCCATTACAAGCGCTGGTGCGTGGTCCGCGCGATGTGCCTGCGCGTCACCAGACGTTATGCGCGGCCATCCAGTGGAGCTACGATCTGCTGGATGCCGAAGCGCAGCGCGTTTTTATGCGTCTTGGTGTGTTCGCGGGTGGCTTTAGTGTCGAAGCAGCGCAGGCTGTTCTCGGCGAGTCGCTTCCGGTGCTGCCGGTGTTGGAAACCCTGCATGAAGTAAGCTTATTGCAGCAGCAGATTGTTGCGGATGAGACACGCTTTCTGATGCTGGCAACGATCCGCGAGTTTGCGCTGGGACAGCTCACGGCGCACGGGGAAGCCACAGCCACCCATGATCGCCACATGGCCTACTATGCGCGCTTTGCGCTGGCCGCCGATGTGGAGCTGTTACGTGCGGAAGCACCACGCTGGCAGGCACGAGTCACCGCCGAGCAGGACAACCTCCGCACTGCCTTTCGGTGGTCCATGGACCAGCAGGAGTATGCAACCGCGCTGCGCATCGCGACCGGAGTGTGGCGCTTCCACTGGATAGCCGGTCGACTGCATGAAGGTATCGAACGCTTGGAGCTGGCCCTGGCGCATCGTGAGCAGGCACCGTTGGATGTGCAGGCGCATGCTCTGCGGGCGGCGGGCACGCTAGCCGGCGGGGTGAACGACTTCACCCGTGCGCGCCAGTGGCTGGAAGCAGCGGTCGATCTCAGTCGGCGCAGAGGGGATCTGCTCACGCTCCAGCCGGCGCTCACTAACCTCGGCTATGCGCTGGTTGAGCAGGGTGAGTTAGCAACAGCGCAGCCCTATCTTGCGGAGTCGATCGTTCTCGCTCGGCAGGCGTCCGATCCGAGCGTAGTCAAATTTCCGCTGGGCATCTTGGCGGGCTTGTACCAGCGGCAAAGCAAGTATGCCCAGGCGCAGGCTGCGGCTGAGGAATGTTTGCAGATCAACCAGGCGCGCCGCGATCCCGAGGGGACGGCAAATGCCCTGCGCACCCTTGCGACGATCATACATGCCCAAGGCGATGCACTGCGTGCTCAAGCATTGGGCCAAGCGGCGCTGGATCTGCATTGCTCACTCAATCACCAGCTTGGTATCGGCTTAGACTACCTTGTGCTCGGCGATATCAGTCGTGCGCAGGACGATCACGCCGGGGCGCTCACCCACTATCAGCACTGCCTGGATCTTTGGAAAGACGGCGAGCACAAGGTCCACAGCGCGCCCGTATTCGATCGGATCGCCCAGATCTTCAGCGCTCACGATGATCCGGTGCTCGGGACCAAGCTGATGGCGACGGCACAGACCATTCGTGAGCAGACCAATACTAGATTGGTCGCCGCCGAGCACGTCAGTCGGGACAATGCACTGCTCGCTTGCCGGGTGGCGCTGGGCGAAGCTGCGTTCGCGGCTGCTTGGGCCGACGGCTGCGCGCTCACGTTGGCTCAGGCGATCAGCCTCGCCATGGCGCGGAGAGGACCTGCGGCGATCAAGCCCTCGACGCGGGAGCGTCCGCGTAGGCAGATGCAGCCGTTCGTGTCTTCTGTGCCCGCGCGTTTGGCAGAACGGCCCCATGGTCTCGACGGAGATGTGATCGTTATAACTCCTTAGAGCATTGTGGAGCGTTAAGATAAACACCCTCGGCGTGGAACATCGATAACTGTTCCACGCCGAGGGTGCGCTGCGTCGGCGGCAGCTAGTCTGGCAATATGGTGTTGTTGCCAGCGCCGCCTTCGAGCACGTCAACGCCAGGACCGCCCAGCAGCGTGTCATCGCCGTCCTCGCCATCGAGCACATCGGCGTTGTCGCCACCAATCAGGATGTCGTCGTGATCGCCGCCGTACGCCGTGAACTGCATCGCCCCGCTCTTCAGGCCCGTGCCATCCACTCGGTCTTCGCCGGCCCACCCGGCGATGAGCAGCCCATCGCCTACCTCGGCATTGGTGATATTCACCTGCGCAGCCAGGCCACGTACCGTCGTGCCGCTCGTACCGCCGACCAGCATGATCGTGTCGTTGCCGCCCGTGCCCTTGACGAGCACATTGTCGATCTGACCGTCGCCGCCGGTGCCGCCGAACGTGCCGGCGAGGTTGACGTTAAAGGTGGTAACAGCGGTGCCTGAAAGGTCCTTGACCGTCAGCATATCCGTCCCGCCGAGCGCATTGAGATCAATCGTCTCGACCTCGTTCACGTCGATCACAATCGCGGCGACGTTGCGGGTGAAATACAATCGAGCGCCGTTGGCGGCAGCGTCAAAGATCTCGTTCGTGTTGCTGCCGTTGAAGCGCAGCCGATCCGCACCAGCTTGGCCCTCGACGATCTCGTTGGCATCGCCAGGGTCCCACTGGAACGTATCGTCGCCGGCGCTGCCCAGCAGCGTATCATTGCCCTGGTTGCCGTCGATAACATCGTTGCCGTCGCCGCCAATCACCACGTCAGGACCGTTGCTGCCAAGCAGTGTGTCGTTGCCCGCGCCGCCGTCGACGGCGATCTGGATCAAGGCCGCCAGGTTACCGGTCGCCGAGAAGAAGTCGTTGCCGTCGTTCGCGCTGAGAGCCAGGTGTTCCGCAGTCCCAATATCGAGAAACGCCGCCGCCGGACTAAGCTGATCGAAGCGCACGCGCGTACCGTTGGCGGTCGTCGTGAAGTTTTCGGCGTCACTGCCACCGTTGGCGACAACCGTATCGCTATCGGCACCACCCTCGACGAGGTCGTTGTCGTCGCCACCGTGCCAGACAAGTTGATCGCTGCCGCTCTCGCCGAAGACCTGATCGTTGCCGTCGCCGCCGGTCAGCACATCATTGTCGATCCCGCCAAACAGCAGATCATCACCGCGTTTGCCCAGCAAGCTGTCATTGCCCGCCTGCCCGAACAGCAGGTCCGCGCCCGACCCGCCGGTGAGCGTATCGTTCCCGGTGTTGCCGAACATATTCGCTTTCGGCAGCGGGCCGTCGGCCTCATCGAGACTGATCACATCGTCCCCGGCGTACCCGTACACCTCGATCAGCGCGGTATTGGCGACCGTGGATGTGCCGCTCTGCGCGTGTACCGCCCCGCCGTTGACCAGAATCGTACCAGCTTGGTCGCGGCTGACCGTGATCGTGTTGCCTTGAGTGTCACCTTGAACGGTCAGGACACCCGTCGATGAGTTGAAGGATGTGGTGAGGGGTGCTTGCAAAACTGCGGCACGTGCCGCAGTTACCCGCGCCAGGCTCATGACAAGCATGACCAGCAAGCATGCCAGCATCCCTTTGTGCTGCGCTATATGTCGTACTATGTAGTTCATTCCAAAGCCCTTGTCGATTGATGTTATGGTTTGCGTATCATGTTGCTAGTGAAGTGAGCGCGCAGTGCCTCTGAGAAGATGGCGTGCGCGGCTTGAGGCGGCGGCTAAGCCATTGTTTGCGCTTAGCCGCCGCCCATAACGTGGAACCAGATCGATGCGTCTTTTATGGGAACTAACCGCCAGCCACTGGATCAGCGACGGGTGGCGACGACTTCGAGGTACTCGCTCGGCACGATTAAGCTATCGGCTCCACCCTGGTTGAAGCGCTGCACAAGCTCTGTTATATCGTGAGTGAGTGCCGTCTGACCTGTCTCGTCGAGGGCCGCAAAGGCTTTGAGCATCGGCCCGTAATACGTACGGAAGACATCCAGCATATGTGCAGCCGAGCGATAGCGGAACACAAAGCAGCGGCGGTTCGTGGTCATCTCTGCGATCCCGTCGCCGAACAGCTCGTGCAGGCGCTGCTCGGTACCCCAAAGTGACGGTGGGTTGACGCCAGCCGGTGGCGGTACGTGCTTGCCGATGGTGCGGAACAGGTTGCCGATAAAACCTTCGGGAGTCCAGTTCACCAGGCCAATCGTGCCTCCAGGGCGACAAACGCGCAGCAATTCTGCCGCCGCCTGCTCCTGATTCGCCGTAAACATCACGCCGAAGATCGACAGCACCACGTCGAAGGAGCCGTCGGCAAACGGCAGATCCTCGGCATCGGCTTCTTGGAAGCGCACATCCAGTCCCTCAGCCTCAGCACGAGCCTGGCCACGCTCCAACAGGGCCGGGACATAGTCGGTTGATGTTACGTCGGCCCACCGTCGTGCGGCGGCGAGCGTGGCATTGCCATTGCCGGCCGCGACGTCGAGCACCGATTGACCGGCGCGCAGATTGACGGCTTCGCACAAGAGCTCGCCGGTGATCTGAAGTGTCGTACCAATGACGCCGTAGTCGCCCGACGCCCAGGTCGCCTGCTGCCGATGCTTTACCGCCGTCAGATCCAGTTGGGGTTGTGTTGTAGTCATAGCTATCCTCATGTGTTGTACTCATACGCGCGCTGCGCGTCGAAAGACATCTTATTGCTGCCGTCGAGTTCGTAGACCATCCCTGTTGCTGTCCTGCTTCCGCCCCAACGTATGTACACAAGTGGTTGGTCGAGGCCGGTCATGTAGGAGCAGTCTAACGGCTGCTTGTCCGCAGAACGTCCTCACATGCGTCCACGGAAGCGTCTTTTCGGCCTTTTCTAGACAGGGGAGCATGATCGTATGTGAAGACAGAGGCAGTACTTAATGAGGAGGAGCGCTTAAAGCGCAGGCTGCTTGGTGCAAGAAGGTGCCTAACCCTGGCCTGCTGGGGTGTGGAGGCGACATGCCATCACCGATCTGTGGGGATTAGCTCGGGGTTTCGTGCGCTCCAGCGACAATATTCACAGTTTCGTTGGGTACGCAATACCGACGTTCAAGAAGGACTACCGACCAAGAGCGCTGTCGAGACACGCTGGTACACACTATCGTACGGTACCAGGAGAAGCGGATCTTTAGAGCTTGGCGTTCTCT
>JAFAYS010000338.1 GCA_019240175.1 Chloroflexota bacterium
AACGAGTATTTCGCCGCGCTGCACGACACGACGCTGGCGGTGATGAATCGGCTGGAAGTCGAGGACGTGCTCGAAACGATTGTGGTGCGGGCCGGAGCGCTGGTCGGCACCGAGCACGGCTACCTGTACTCCGGCGATCCCGACACCGGCGCGAGCGAGGTTAAGGTTGGCGTCGGCGTTTTTCGACCGTACGTCGGCCAGCCGCTCAGGCCGGGCATGGGCGTCGACGGTATGGTCTGGCTCACTGGACAGCCGCTGACGGTCAATAATTATCAGGAGTGGTTCTGGCGTATGCGCGACGAGGAAGTGATCAATCTGCACTCGATGCTGGGCGTGCCGCTCACCTCAGGCTCGCAGATTGTCGGCGTGCTGGGCCTGGCGCATATCGAAGAAGGCCGCTCCTTTGGCGACGAAGAGATCGCGATCCTGACACGCTTTGCCGAGCTGGCGTCGATCGCGCTGGAAAATGCCCGGCTCTACACCACCGCGCAGCAGGAGCTGGCTGAGCGCAAACTTGCCGAGGAGAAGTTGGCCTTCGCCCGCGATGAGGCGCTAGAGGCGGCGCGGCTCAAGTCTGAGTTTCTGGCGACCATGAGCCACGAGCTGCGCACGCCGCTCAACGCGATCATCGGCTTTACCGATCTCACACTTGAGCCCACGATCGGCCCGCTCAACGATCAGCAGCGCAGCAATCTCCAGCGCGTGAGCCGCAATGCGCGCAACCTGCTAGAGCTGATCGATGGCATCCTGGACCTCAGCAAGATCGACGCGGGCCGCATGCAGATGAGCAACGAGCCGGTGCGGTTGTACGAGGTCGTGTGCAGCGCGGTCAGTAATATCGAGACGCTCGTTACGAATAAGCAGCTACAGGTGACGATCCAGCAGCTGACCAACGTGCCGCTGATCTATGGCGATAGCGGTCGTTTGCGGCAGATCGTGCTAAATTTACTCTCGAACGCGGTTAAGTTCACACCACCGCATGGGCGGATCGAGGTCATGCTTGAGCATGGCGCGCCCGGAGCGCTATCCTGCGCAGCGCTGCCGATCGAAGGTCTGGCCCCCGGCGATTGGATCGCGCTCAGTGTCAGCGATACCGGCATTGGTATTCCGCCCGAAGAGCACGCCCGCATCTGGAGCGAGTTTTATCAGATCGACGGCTCGACCACGCGCCAGTACAGCGGCACCGGGCTGGGCCTGACGATCGTGCGCCGTCTCAGCGAGCTAATGGGTGGACGCGTCGGCCTTCAATCGATTGTTAACGAAGGCTCGACGTTTACGATCTGGCTGCCGGTGAACCGCATGCCGGACAGCTTACAGCTCACCGACGACGCGCAGCCGCACCTGTCATTTGGAATGTAGGTCAAGGCTATGGTTCAGGCTTAAGATGTGCTATGATTCTCCTCAAGATAGATGATAGGCATGGATGGTGTATATGGGAAGCTCATTAACGATTGACGAACTTGATACTGCTACAACTGAATGGATTGCCGAGGAAGCACAGCGTGCAGGAGTTTCTGAGGAAACAATCGTGCGGCAGCTTATTTACCGTGGTATAGAAGCCGAACGAAAGCGGGCAGCGCAACAGATCCATAATGATTTGGATACGCTCGCTGGTACCTGGGACGCGGAAGAAGCTGCTGAGTTTTTGCAGGTCGTTGAAGATTTTGGACAGGTCGATCGAGAACTATGGCAATGAAAGATATTTTGCTTGACACAAACGCCTATGCAGCCTTTAAGCAAGGACAAGCTGAAATAGTAGATATCGTGCGACGTGCTTCTCGGATCGGCATTAATAGCGTTATCGTGGGGGAATTGCTCGCTGGCTTTGCGGCTGGATCACGTCAGGCTAAAAATCGCTCCGAGCTACAACAATTTCTCGCAGCACATCGTGTTGTGCTCTTGACGCTTGATGAAGTGACGGCTGATTATTATGCTACTGTGTACAGCAATCTTCGCAGCAAAGGCCGTCCTATTCCCACGAATGATATGTGGATCGCGGCATCAGCTCTACAACATGGTTTCGCGGTTTGTACGAAGGATGGGCATTTTAAGCACGTAGATGGTATTCTGGTGGGAGCAACTACCGCAGAACTCCTGCTGCAATAGCTGCCAAGCGCAATATGCTACAATCTACTCAGACTAGCCGACGCCTTGATCGTCGGCGTTTTTGTACCAAGACAGCTATTGCGGTAGACGATGATTATTTCACCAAACGAGATCGAGCGCGCGGTTGCGGCGCTGCGTGACGGACAGCTGGTTGCCTTTCCCACCGAGACGGTGTACGGCCTTGGTGCCGATGCCTCCAATGCAGACGCAGTGCGACGAATCTTCGCCGCAAAAGGCCGTCCCGCCGATCATCCGCTGATTGTGCATCTGCCGGACGTCGCCGCGCTAACCGATTGGGCACGCGACATTCCGCCGGCTGCCTGGCAGCTCGCCGCCCGCTTCTGGCCCGGCCCGCTCACCATGATCCTGCCCAAAGCCCCACATGTTCCCGACGTCGTCACCGGCGGTCAGCAAAGCATCGGCCTGCGCATTCCGGATCATCCGGTCGCCGGTGCGCTGCTGCGCGCCTTCAACGGCGGCGTCGCCGCGCCATCGGCCAACCGCTTCGGGCGGATCAGCCCAACCCTGGCGGAGCATGTCCAGTCTGAGCTCGGCGATGCCGTGGCGTTGATCATCGATGGTGGCCCGTGCCGCGTGGGCGTGGAGTCCAGCATCGTCGATCTGACCGGTGAGCAACCCGCATTGCTGCGACCAGGCCACATCTCGGCTAGCCAGCTTGCCGAGGTGCTGGGCAGTCCTGTGATCCAGCCGCAGCGCTCGACAACTCGCGCTCCCGGAACGCTGGACAGCCACTACGCGCCGCTGACCAGCACACAGATCGTCAGT
>JAFAYS010000487.1 GCA_019240175.1 Chloroflexota bacterium
CCGGCAAGCTCGATCGCAAGGCGCTGCCCGCGCCCGAGCAGGCGACGCACGACGAATCGTTTGTCACGCCGCGCACCGAGACCGAGGCCAGGCTGGCGGCGATCTGGACCGGCCTGCTGCCCGTCGAGCGCGTCGGCGTCCACGACAACTTTTTCCAGATCGGCGGCGACTCGATCATCAGCATTCAGGTCGTGACGCGCGCGCGCCAGCAGGGCATTCACCTGGAAGTCAAGCACATCTTCCAGGCACCGACGATCGCTGGACTAGCCGCGCTGGCGCAGCTAACCGACGCCCGGACGACCGACGCGGCGCAGGAGATCTTGACCGGCGAAGTGCCGCTCACGCCGATCCAGCGCCATTTCTTCGCGCAGCGGCTGGCTGAGCCCAACCACTACAACCAGGCGCTCATGCTTGAGGCCAGCCAGCCGCTCGACGTCGCCGCGCTTGAGCGTGCGCTTGACGCGCTGCTGGCCCATCACGATGCGCTGCGGCTGCGCTTCAGCCACAACAACGGAGCCTGGACGCAGCGCTATATCGATCTGGACAAAACCAGAACACACACGCCGCTGACGGTGATCGATCTGGCGGCGCTGCCGGGCGAGCCACACGCGGCGCTCGATCTGGCGGCGACCGAGATCCAATCGCAGCTCGATATCGAGGCCGGGCCGATCTTCAAGGCCGCGCTCTTCACGCTTGGTGATCAGCCGCCGTATCTGCTGCTGGCCGCGCATCATCTGGCCGTCGACGCGGTCTCGTGGTCGATCCTGATCGAAGATTTGAGCACAGCTTACGCCCAGACGCAGTCAGACGCGACGATCCAGCTGCCGCCCAAAACTCATGCCTACCGCGACTGGGCCAACGCGCTGCAAGCCTACGCACAGTCGTCTGCGCTGCTGGCCGAGCGCGATCGCTGGCAGGCGCTGCTGGCCGACGCCGATCCGACGCTGCCGATCGATCATGCGGCTGGCTCCAACACCGAGGCCGAGGCCGACACAATCAGCGTGACACTCAGCCGAGAAACGACGCAGCGCTTGCTACAGCAGGTGCCGCAGGCCTACCGCACGCGCACGCCCGAGGTGCTGCTGACCGCGCTGCTGCAAACACTCACGCCCTGGACGGGCCGTAAAGATCTGCTGATCGCGCTGGAAGGCCACGGACGCTCCCAGGTGATCGAGCGAGTTGACACGTCGCGCACTGTGGGCTGGTTTACCGCGCTCTACCCGGCCCAGCTACGGCTCGCCGGCGATTCCGCGCAGTCGCTCAAAGCGATCAAAGAGCAGCTGCGGACGATCGCCAACGACGGCATCGGCTACGGGCTGCTGCGCTATCTGAGCGACGAGCAGCTAGCACACGCCGCGCCGCAGATCAGCTTTAACTACCTCGGACAGCGCGCAAGCCAACCGCGCCAGGACGCGCTTCTGTGCTTCACGGACGCCCCGACCGGCGCGAGCATCGGCGGCGCGAACGGGCGCGAGTACCGGCTTGAGCTGACCAGCGAGATTCTTGATGGATCGCTGCGCGTGGCGTGGAGCTACAGCCGCCGGCAGTACGAGCGCGCCACGATCGAGCGACTGGCGCAGGACTACATCGCGGCGCTGGAAGCCTTGATCGAGCATTGCAGCCGGCCCGACAGCTTTGGCTACACGCCCGCCGATTTCCCGCTGGCCCGGCTGGATCAAGCGCAGATCGACGCGCTGTTCGGCCAGCTGCGCGGCGTGCAGGACGTGTATCCGCTCGCGCCGATGCAGACCGGCTTCCTCTTCGCAGCGCTCGCGCAGCCGGACTCGACGGCCTACTTTACGCAGATGCTGATCGAGCTTGGAGGCCACATCGACCACGCGGCGATGCAGGCGGCCTGGCAATACGTCACCGATCACCACGCGATCCTGCGCAGCGGCTTTGCCTGGGAAAACGTCGCGACGCCGCTGCAATACGTGCTAGAACATGTGACGCTACCCTGGCAAACGCACGATCTCGGCGATCTGCCCACCGACCAGCAGCAGCGCCGCCTGGACGAGCTGCTGCGCACCGACCGCGAGCAAGGCTTCGATCTCGAGCAACCGCCACTGCAACGGCTCGCACTGATCCAGTTGGATGGGCAGCGCCAGCTTTTGGTCTGGAGCCATCACCACATTCTGCTCGACGGCTGGAGCCTGCCGCTGGTGATCCGCGACGCGCTGCGTGTCTACGATCAGATCAGCAGAGGCGCGCCGCCCTTCCTCGCGCCGACACGACCGTACCGCGATTTTATCGCCTGGCTCGATCGCTACGACCAGCAGGCCGCCGAGCACTTCTGGCGCGACCAGCTCGCCGGCGTTGGCGATCCAACCCGCCTGGCCTCCGGCGAGTTCGAGCAGCAGCGCGCTAGCGGCGGCGATCGCGAGTACCGCGCGCAGTATCTGGATTTTTCGGCGGAGCAGGTCGAGGCGTTCAAACAGATCGCCCAGCGCCACCACCTGACGACCAACACGGTCTTGCAGGGTGCGTGGAGCGTGCTGCTTAGCCGCTACACCCGCCGCGACGACATCGTGTTTGGCGTGCCGGTCTCGGGTCGCCCCGCCGATTTGCCGGGCGTGGAAGAGATCGTCGGCGTGTTCATCAACACGCTGCCGCTGCGAGTCACCATGTCGCCCGACGACGACGTGCTGACTATGCTGCGCGGCATCCAGGAGCAGACCGGGCGGCTGCACGATTTTGCCTACAACTCGCTGGCTAAAGTCCAGTCCTGGAGCGACGTTCCACGCGGCAGCGCGCTCTTCGACACGCTCTTCGTCTTCGAGAACTATCCCGCCGCCCGCGAATCCGAAGCCTCGAGCGCATACCACGTGGCCGACGTCCGCACCGTCGAGAAGACCGAGTACCCGCTGACGATCACGGTGATGACCAAGGATCAGATGCGGGCCGAGCTCAGCTACAACCCCGATTATTTCGACGACCTGGCCGTGCAACGACTTGCCGCCCAGTTCAACCGCGTCCTTGTCGCCATCACCGATAGCTTACTTGGGAGTGAAGAACAATGAGCTTATCCAACTTCAAACTACGTGATCTTTCGCTGCTGTCGCCCGAGGAGGAGCAGCAGGTGCTAGTCGATTTCAACCGCACCGAGGCCGCGTTCCCCAGCGATCGCTGCCTGCACCAGCTGATCGAAGAGCAAGTTGCGCGCACGCCCGAGGCGACCGCGATCGTCTTCGAGGATCAGCGGCTGAGCTACGCCGAGCTGAATCGACGGGCGAACCAACTGGCGCACTACCTGCGTGCGCAGGGCGTTGGGCCGGAAACACTGGTCGGCATCGGCGTCAAGCGCTCGCCCGAGATGATTGTCGGGCTGCTGGGCATTCTCAAGGCGGGCGGCGCGTATGTCCCGCTCGATCCCGACTATCCGCAGGAGCGCCTGGACTTCATGCTGGAAGACATGCAGGCCTCGCTGATCCTGACCCAGAGCGCGCTAACCGGCCTGTTCTCCGGCTTCACGGGCACGATTCTGCCACTCGATACCAGCGCCGCGCTGCTGACCGATCAGCCCACCGACAATCCCGAGTGCCTGACCACGCCAACCAACGCGGTCTATGCGATCTACACCTCGGGCTCGACCGGCAAGCCCAAAGGCGCGATCAACGAGCATCGCGGCGTGGTCAACCGGCTGGTCTGGATGCGCGACGCGTACAACTTCAGCGCCGACGACAAGATCCTGCAAAAAACGCCCTTCAGCTTCGACGTGTCGGTCTGGGAGCTGTTTCTGCCGCTGATCACCGGCGCGACCGAGGTCATCGCCCGGCCCGACGCCCACCGCGACGTGGACGAGCTGATCCGGCTGATCCAGCGCGAAAACGTCACCGTGATGCACTTCGTACCGTCGCTGCTGGCGCTGTTTGTCGAGGCCGAGGGCGTGCAGCATTGCCAGTCGCTGCGCGCGATCTTCGCCAGCGGCGAAGCGCTGCCGTACAAGATCCAGCAGACGTTTTTCGCCAAACTGCCGGGCTGCGAGCTGCATAACCTGTACGGCCCGACCGAGGCCGCAATTGATGTGACCTACTGGCGCTGCGATCCCAACAGCCAGCTCTCGATCGTACCGATCGGCAAGCCCGTCGCCAACACGCAGATCTACATCCTCGACGAGCAGATGCAGCCGGTCGGCGTCGGCATGGAGGGCGAGCTGTACATCGGCGGCGTGCAGGTGGCGCGCGGCTACCTCAACCGGCCCGAGCTGACCGCCGAGCGCTTCGTCAACAACCCATTCGGCGACTCGCAGCTCTACCGCACCGGCGATCTGGGCCGCTGGCTGCCCGACGGCAACATCGAATATCTTGGCCGCACGGATCACCAGGTCAAGCTGCGCGGCTTCCGCATCGAGCTCGGCGAGATCGAGGCCGTGCTGGCCGAGCACCCGCAGGCGCGTCAGGTCGTCGTGATGGCGCGCGAAGACACGCCGGGACACAAACGACTGGTGGCATACGTCGTCGGGGAACAAGGGAACAAGGGAACAAAGGAACAAACGAAGAACCTAGAACCTAGAACCCAGAACCAAGGGGATGAGGGCGAAGCCGGTTCTAGGTTCTTCGTTCTAGGTTCTGATCTACGCGCGCACGCCGCCGCCAAGCTGCCTGAGTACATGGTACCGAGCGCGTTTGTGATCCTTGACGAGATGCCGCTGACTGCCAGCGGTAAGGCCGATCGCAAGGCGCTGCCCGCGCCGGAGCAGAGTGCGGGTGCCAGCGCCGCCGAGTACGTCGCGCCGCGCAACGCCGTTGAAGAGCAGCTGGCCGAGATCTGGGCCGGGCTGCTGCCATTGGAGCACATCGGCATCAACGACAACTTTTTCCAGATCGGCGGCGACTCGATCATCAGCATTCAGGTGATCGCTCGTGCGCGGCAGCGCGGCATTGTGCTGGAAGTCAAGCACATGTTCCAGGCACCCACGATCGCCGGCCTGGCCGAGCTAGCGAAAGTTGAAGAGGCCGTCGTCGCGCCGGTGGCCGAGCAAGACGTGCTCACGGGCGCGCTGCCGCTGACACCGCCGCAGCTGCGCTTCTTCGCGCAAAACCTGGCCGAGCCCAATCGCGCGAGCCACACACTGCTGGTCGAGGCTACCACGATGCTGGATGCTGCCGCCTTGGAACAGGCGCTCGACGCGATCCTTGCGCAGCACGACGCGCTGCGATTGCGCTTCACGGGCGACGGCGAGAATCGTTGGAGCCAGCAGTACGTCGATCTCGCTCAGGCTAGGCAGGCACAGATTCTGAGCGTGGCCACAGCGGACGCGCCGATCGAGCAGCTGGCAGCCGAAGCGCAGGCCGGGCTGAACATCGAGCGCGGGCCGCTTTTCCACGCGACTCTGATCCAGCGCGGAGATTCGTCGGCGCTGCTGCTGATCGCGCATGAGCTGGTCGCGGATACGCTCTCGTGGTCGCTGCTGCTCGACGATCTGGCGACAGCCTACACGCAGATCACGGGCGGCGCGACGATCGAGCTGCCGGCCAAGAGCTACTCGTATCGCGAGTGGGCGACCGCGCTTGAGCGCTACGCGCAGTCCGCCGAGCTTCAGCGCGAGCGCGGCTTCTGGCAGGCAACGCTGGATCGCGCCACGACGCCAAGCGTGGACAGCGCACAGAACACCGACACGCTCACAATCACGCTCAGCCGCGCGACGACGGATCAGTTGCTTGAGCAGGTGCCGCCGGCGTATCGCACCGAGACCGACGAGATCCTGTTGATCGCGCTGGCGCAAACGCTGGCCGATTGGAGCGAGCAGCGCGACCTTGTGATCGGCCTCTTGCGTGACGGACGCGCCCACGCATTCGAGCACATCGACACCGCGCGCACGACTGGCCAGTTCCGCGTCGCGTTTCCGGCGCGGCTCACGGTGCCACGCGGCGACGATCTCGCCCTAACGATCAAGACGATCAAGCAGCGGCTGCGATCGATGCCGAATCCCCTGGGCTACGCCGCGCTGCGCTATCTCAGCGATCAGCCGCTGGCCGGAGCGGAGCCGCAGATTAGCTTCGCCTTCCTGGGCCGGCGCGCCACCTCGGACGATGCGCTCTTCCGCGTGGCCGAGACGAATCTGGGCGAGGGCAGCGCACAGCAGCGCGGCGAGCAGCTCAGCGTCACGGCTGAGGTGACCGAGAGCGGCGAGCTGAGCGTGAGCTGGCGCTACAGCCGCGAACACTACGATCGCGCCACGATCGAAGGCTTGATCGCAAGCTTCGGCACGCATCTCCGAGCGCTGATCGCCCATTGCAGCCAGCCAGGCAACTTCGGCTACACGCCCGCCGACTTCCCGATGGCCGCGCTTTCGCAGCTACAGCTCGACGAGATCTTCGGCCAGCTGCGCGGCATCCAGGACATCTACCCGCTCGCGCCGATGCAGGAGGGCCTGCTTTTCCGCGACATGTATCTGCCGGGCTCGGACTCATACTTCAACCAGAATGTGCTTGAGCTGATCGGCGATCTCGACCAGCAGGCGATGCACGCGGCCTGGCAGGCGGTCATGGATCACTATGTCATTCTGCGCACGGGCTTTATCGCCGAGCGCCTAGCCAAGCCGGTGCAGTACGTCCTCGACAGCGTGCCGGTCGCCTGGCAGACCGAGGACTGGCGACACCTCGATGCCGAGCAGCAGAAGCAGGCGCTTGACGATCTGCTGATCCGCGATCGCAAGGCCGGCGGCTTCGATCTGTCACGACCGCCGCTGCTGCGCATTCGCCTGGTGCAGCTGGCCGACGATCGCCACTACGTGATGTGGAGCCACCACCACATCCTGATCGACGGCTGGTGTTTGTCGCTGATCTGGAGCAGCGTGTTTGTGGCCTACGATCGCCTGCGCCTGGGCCAGCCCGCGGATCTGCCTTACTCACGGCCCTACCGCGATTATGTCGCCTGGGTACAGCGCCAGGATACCGGCGGCGCGGCTGAGCAGTTCTGGCGCGATTACCTGAGCGGCTTCGACGCCCCGACGCGCTTCCGTGAGATCGAGAAGTACATCGACGCGGATTTCAACACCTACGAGTTCAAGTTCACCGTCGAGAAGACCAATCGGCTGAAAGAGCTGGCCAAACAGGCGCACGTTACGCTCAACAACGTGGTGCAAGCGGCCTGGGGCATGCTGCTGCAAACCTACAGCAACCAGGACGACATCGTGTTTGGCGTCTCGGTCTCGGGCCGTCCGGTCGAGATCCTGGGCGTCGAGGAGATGGTCGGGCTGTTTATCAACACGCTACCGCTGCGCGCCCAGCTCACGCCCGAGATGCCGCTCTTCACGCTGCTGCGCCAGCTTCAACAGCAGATGGTCCAGATCAACGAGCATAGCTTCGTGCCGCTGGCCAAGGTCAAGAGCTTGACGCCCAACGGCTGGGGCGGCGGTAAGCCGATCTTTGACAGCCTGATCGCCTTCGAGAACTATCCCGAGGACAAGCTGCCCGCCGACGAGATCGCCGGACTCGCGATCCGCGACGTGCTGGCTGTGGAGAAGACCGAGTATCCGCTCGGCATGATCGTGCTGCCCGAAAAGGAGCTGATCTTCCACCTGAACTACGACACCGAGCAGTTTTCGCTGGCCGAGATCAAGCAGATCGAGCAACAGCTGACCAACGTGCTCGACGCGATGCTGCAGCAGCCTGAAGGCACGCTCGGCGAGCTGTCGCTGCTGTGTCTCGCCGAGCGCCGGCAGATACTGGTCGAGTGGAACGATACCGCCGTCGATTTCGGACGTCCGCTGGTCGCCTCGCAGCTTTTCGCCGAGCAGGTCGCGCGCACACCCGACGCGATCGCGGTGAGCTTCGAGGCGGGTACCCGTGAGCGGGTGCAGCTGAGCTACCGTGAGCTGAACGCCCGCGCCAATCAGCTGGCGAATGCGCTGCAAAAATTGGGCGTCGCGCACGAAACGCTGGTCGGTGTGGGCTTGGAGCGCTCGCTAGACCTGGTGATCAGCCTGCTGGCGGTCCACAAGGCCGGCGGCGCGTACATGCCGCTCGATCCGGCGCATCCCACGCAGCGGCTGAGCTTTATGCTGGAAGACGCCGAGGCCGCGGTGGTGATCACGCGCGCCGGGCTGCGTGAGCGCTTCGACGGCTACACGGGCGCGCTGCTCTGTCTCGACAGTGATGCAACGCAGATCGCGCAGGAAAGCACGGCGGATCTCGATCTCGCCACGCAGCCGGAGGATCTGGCGTATGTGATGTACACCTCCGGCTCGACGGGCAAGCCCAAGGGCGTGCTCAGCACCCACGCGGGCCTGGCTAACCGGCTGCTCTGGTCGCTCGACGCCTACCCGCTGAGCGCGGACGACTCGCTGCTGCAGATCGCGGCGGTCGGCTTCGACATCTCGGTCTGGGAGATGCTCTTCCCGCTGATCGCCGGTGCGCGGCTGGTGGTTGCGCCGGCTGAGCAGCACAAAAACGCCGAGTATCTCGCGCAGACGATCGCCGACGAGCGCATCACGACGATCCACTTTGTGCCGTCGCTGCTGGATGTGTTCCTCGGTAGCCCGCACACCGAGCGCTGCACAAGTCTGCGGCAGGTCGTCTGTGGCGGCGAGACACTGCCGGTAGCGCTCAAGCACACCTTCTTCCAGGTTTTCCCGGCGGCGCAGCTCTACCACGCCTACGGCCCGACCGAGGCCGCGATCAGCGTGACGCACTGGGATTGCCGCGACGCCGCCTATCCCGACAGCGTGCCGCTGGGCCGCCCGATCGCCAACACACAGCTCTACATCCTGGATCAGCACCAGCGCCCGGTGCCCGTCGGCGTGACCGGCGAGCTGTACATCGGCGGGCTGCCGCTGGCGCGCGGCTATCTCAACCGTGCCGTGCTGACTGCCGAGAAGTTCGTCGCCAATCCCTTCGATCAGGATGCCAGCGCACGCCTCTACCGCACCGGCGACCTGGCGCGCTTCCTGCCCGACGGCAACATCGAGTTTGGGGGCCGGCGCGATCACCAGGTCAAGATTCGCGGCTTCCGCATCGAGCTCGGCGAGCTGGAAAGCGTGCTCAACGAGCATCCCGCCGTGCGTCAGGCCGTCGTCGTCGCGCGTGAAGACGCGTCCGGCGACAAGCGGCTGGTTGCGTACGTAACGGAGAACCTAGAACCTAGAACCCAGAACCAAGAGGATACAGAACTAGGTTCTAGGTTCTTAGTTCTAGGTTCTACCCTGCAGGCCTTCCTCACCGAGCGCCTGCCAGAGTACATGGTGCCGAGCGCATTCGTGCTGCTGGACGAGCTGCCGCTGACAACCAACGGCAAGGTCGATCGGACGTTCCTGATCGAGCGCACCAACGCCAGCCTGACCGATGTGTCCGAGTATGTCATCCCGCGCAACCACATCGGCTTTGAGCTGACGCGCATCTGGCAGAAGATCCTGGGCGTGGAGCGCGTGGGCGTTCACGACAACTTCTTCGAGCTGGGCGGCCACTCGCTCTTCGCGATCCGGCTGGCCGGCGAGATCGCGCAGCAGTTTCCCGGCAACGACGCGATCAACAT
>JAFAYS010000542.1 GCA_019240175.1 Chloroflexota bacterium
ACGGGAGCAAGAGCAATAAAGTAGAACCTAGAACCCAGAACCTAGAACCAAACGAACAAAAGAACAAAAAACTCCCGGATCGTTTGTTCCTTTGTTCCCTTGTTCCCTTGTTCATTTGATTGCCCGCAGGGCCTCCCCTCGACAGGCGCAGGTCTTTTCGCTAAAATGTGAAAGACATAACAAAGCTCAGCACAGGCTATTGAAAGGACTGGCGCGGTATGCCCGAAACAACCCAAGAAGGATTCGATGTCGCAATTATCGGTGGAGGACCTGCTGGCTTATTCGGAGCATTTTACGCGGGACTGCGCGGCATGAAGACGCTCCTGCTCGACGCGCTGCCGGAACTGGGCGGTCAACTCGCGGTGTTATATCCCGAAAAATATATCTTCGACGTGCCCGGATTTCCCAAAATTCTGGCCCGCGATCTCGTCAAGCAGCTGGTCGAGCAGGCGATGCAGTCCAGCCCGACGGTGCGGCTTGAGGAACAGGTCACCAACATCGAGCCGATCGGTGAGCGACAGATTAAGCTTTCCACCACGCGCGGCGTGTACCAAACCAAAGCCGTGCTGATCGCGGCGGGCGTTGGCGCGTTCGCGCCCAACAAGCTGGACGCTCCCGGCGTGGCGCGGCTGGAAGGCAACGGCATCTATTACTTTGTACGCTCCAAGGAAGAGTTCGCCGACAAGCGCCTGCTGATCGTCGGCGGCGGCGACTCAGCCGTGGACTGGGCGCTCAACCTGCAGGACACCTGCCGCGAGATCACGCTGATCCATCGCCGCGACCAGTTCCGCGCGCACGAGGGCTCGATCAAAGACATGTACGCGTCGCGCACCAACGTGATGACTTTCTGGGAGTTGAAAGAGGTGCATGGCGAAGACAAGGTCGAGGCCGTGACGATCGTCAACAACCAGACCAAAGAAGAGCGCGAGCTGCCGATGGACGCGGTGCTGCTGACGCTGGGCTTCAAGGCCGACATGGGACCGATCAAAAACTGGGGCCTGTCGCTCGAAAAACGCTCGATCAAGGTCGACAGCAAGTTCGCGACGAGCATGCCCGGCGTGTATGCCGCCGGCGATATCGCCGCCGCCGATGTCAAGCTGGATCTGATCGCCGTGGGCTTCGGGCAGGCCGCGATCGCCGTTAACGCGATCAAAACCTACATCGATCCCAAGGCCCGGCTCTTCCCCGGCCACTCTTCGGAGATGAGCGACAGCGCGAAATCGCACTAGCCGTTTCATCGCCAATCGATGCCCAAAGACGAGCGCACGCGTGCTCGTCTTTTTGTTTGGCAGCAGTTCCTTGGCCTGATACTTGGAAGGCCACGATCACTGATCCGATTGGATGGAGATTATGACAGAAACAGTGTATGAGTCGCTGGTCATCGGCGGCGGACCGGCGGGACTTTCCGCAGCGCTTTACCTGGCGCGCTACGACCGCACCGTGGCCCTCTTCGACACCGGACGCGGACGATCGTCGTGGCACCAGATCAACCATAACTATCTCGGCTTTCCCGGCGGCGTACCCGCGAAGCAGCTGCGCGAGCTAGGCCGCCAGCAGGTCGCGGAGTATTCGCAGGTCACAACACTAGAATACAAGATCGACCGCCTGGAGCGGCAGAACGGCGAGTTTATCGCCTATGGCCAGGCCGGCGAGTGGCGCGGCAAGACCGTGATCATCTGCACCGGCGTGATCGATCATTACCCACACTTCGACGGCTGGGAAGAATACGTTGGTCGCAGCATGTTCTGGTGCATCACCTGCGACGGCTACGGCTGCCGCGACGCGCGCGTGGTGGTCGTCGGCAACAAGAACCAGGCGGCCAGCGAGGCGCTCCAGCTGCGGCGCTTCACCCACCAGCTCACGGTGCTCACCGACAGCAGCGATTGCGAGATCGACGAGAAGTTTCAGCGTCGTTTGAAGCAGGCCGGGATTCCGCTGGTCCACGACAAGATTGCCGAGGCGATCGGCAAGCACGGCGAGTTCGAGGCGCTCTGCACCAAGAGCGGCGAGCGGATCGAGCTGGATCAGCTGTTTTGCCAGCATGGCGCGACGCCGATCGCTAAGCTGGCTGAGGATGTCGGCGTGCTGCTCAGCCGCGATGGCTACATCTGCACCGACGTCGAGCAGAAGACCAATGTCGCGGGCGTCTACGCGGCGGGCGACGTGACACGCCTGCACTCGCACCAGATCACGACGGCGGTCCA
>JAFAYS010000533.1 GCA_019240175.1 Chloroflexota bacterium
GGCCCGCACGGCGTGGCCTACGGCCATATGCTGGCAGATGTCGCCAACGTCGTGCATGGCGAGGACCCCGGCGCACGCGTGATGATTGGCGGCATCGCCTACGACTCGTTCTTGCCGCCCCACGGCACGCGCGGCTTTATCAAAGAGTTCCTGCCCACGGTGCTGGCGACGCTCAACGCCAAGCCCGGCGGCGCGCGCGCCTATCTCGACGCGATCGCGGTGCACTATTACTCGCTGCAATTCCCGAGCATCATCAATAAAATCACCGAGATCCGCGCGATTATGCAGAATCACGGCGTGGCGGCGCTACCGATCGTCGTGCCGGAGACCGGCTACTGGAGCGCCGACTCGGCTGGCAGCAACGAGGCCAGGCAGGCGCAGCGGCTCACGCAGATCTTTGTCGAAGGGCTGGCCGCCGGCGTACGCGAGCTATCCTACTTCTCGGTCTTTGACTCGGGCGGCGGGATGGAAACCTCGGGGCTGTTTCATGGTCAGGATCTGAGCCGGCCCAAGCTGGCCTACAGCGCCTATCGAGTTTTGACGGCTGAGCTTACCGGCGCGAAATACAGCCGGCTGCTGGGCCAGCCCGGCGTTACCGGCTATGTATTTCGCATGCCACAGGGTAGCGAGAAAACCGTGTTCTGGGGCGCGAACGCCGCCGGCAGCGCTGTGTTTGGCGGGTCGTGTCTGCGGCGCGTCGACGAGCTTGGCGTGGCCAATACGATCAACGATGGCGGTCCGGGTGATGGCGACGGGCAAGTCAATGGCCAGATCCGCATCGCAGCCGCCGCCAACGATCCAGCCTATGTCGCAGCCTGCCGCTAGCTTTTCGCGTGTCGAGATTCGTGATAAACAGCGCCGTACGCATGGCGCTGTCAGCGCTGGCGCGGCGTGGACAAGCTGTCGGCGGAAAGACCGGCTGAGTCTTCGACCCAGCGCAGCAGCCGCGCCGGCGAGCGCAGTAAGCTAACCACCGCGATCAGATACAGCGAGAGCAATGCCAGCGGGTAGCGTAGCCAGGCCAGCACGCCGGGCTTACCTTGGTTAATCCGACTCAGCGGCAGGTAGCGCTCAATGCCCAGATCGCCGCTGACAATCTGAAGCGCCAGGTCGCCGTCCGCCGCCTGATCCGTCGCCATTGTCGCAACCCGCAGCCCGCTGCCTTCGATCACGATCGTCAACTGCTGAGCGCCTGCCGGCAGCTGCCACCACGGAGCCTGGCGCATATGAAACATGCCATCCGCCGGTGCCAGGGGCATCCGCGCCACGCCAAGCACCTGCCCGTTGCTCTCGCCGCGAATCTGCACAAAAGGCTGCTCAGCCGGCACAATCCGCTGTGTCCAGAAGCGCAGCGCCACATCGCGGGGTGCCGGCGTGGGCAGCGTCAGCGTTTGCCGCAGCTCGACGCCCGGCATGAGCTCCACCTGCTGCGCGCCAGGCTGCACCGGCGGCGAACCTTCGCTCACCTGAGCCAGCGGCAGCGACCACAGCCAGATATTGACGGCCATAATCAGCAGGACGGCTAGCAATGTGGGCCAGCGAGCGCGCAAACTCATGGGTAAAATCCTGGAATAAAGACCGCGCCGAGCGTGTACATATCGAGAAGAATCAGCGCGCTCCAGACCAGCCCGACGCCGTACAGCGTCCAGCGACGCGGCCACCAGCTCACGAGGCCGATCGCCATCAGTAGCACGATCGGAATCAGCACCAGAAACAAATAGCGGCCCTGTGGCAACACCGGCGCAGGCGCGTTGAGCAGCGTTATTGTCAGCGCAACGCCGATCGATAGCACACACAGCCAGATATAGCGTTGTGTCCAGCGCGGAAATTGCCGGCGGCGTAGCGTTGTCCAGATCAGCGCCAGCAGCCACGTACCCACCACGCAGAGCAGCAGAATGCGCTGAAGCGTGCTGGGAATGAACACCTGATGCCAGCCGTAGCTGCCCCAGAAGCTTCGGTTGAGAAACAACAGCGACGTGCCGAACCAGCTCCACATCGGCACCGATGGCGCGAAGATGCCCCGGCTGATAAAACCTAGATAGCCTAGCGGATCGTTAAAAAACAAGTAGCGGCCGGTAAAGTTGTACACCACCGCGCGCAGTGCCGGGACAGCGGCGACGGCGAACACGGTCAGGATCGCCCCGCTCCCAAGCGCCAGCAGCCAGCGACGGGCGGATCGTCCATAGGCGCGCCACAGTTCGATCAGCCGTCCCAGCACAGCCAGGCCCAGCGCCGGCGCAAGAAAGACGATTGTGCGTTTAGTAAAAAAGCCCACGCCGATCAGACCCGCCAGCAGCAGAAAACGCCAGAGCGTCAGGCCGCGCTGCATGGCACGCAGCAAGACCAGGAAAAACAGCGCGCCGATCAGCGTGATCAGATTGTCGCTGTTGAAGATCGTGCTGATATATGTAAACTGCGGATGGAAAGCGACCAGCGCGGGCATAACCAGCGGCAGCGCCCGATGAACAACCGCCAGCTCGTAGCTAATGATTGTGACGAGCCCAACCGTGATCATGCCAAGCAATATGCTCGCGGCGCGCAGCACAATCAGGCGCTGCTCTAGCGGCCAGCCGCTCGTCAGCCTGGCAGCCGGCAGCAGCAAGAAATGATACAGCGGCGGGCGGTGCAGCTGCGTGCCGCAGCAGGCATACACATCGTCGAAGACGGCGTTCGGCACTTTCGGCGCGTAGCCGTAGCCGCCAAGCTCCCAATAGTGCGCCCGCTGCATCGAGGCCACAATCTCGCGCTGAATATCAAGATCGGCATCGGCGGGCGAAACCAGGCGACCGCGCGCCTCCATGGTCAGCAAAAGCTCCATGCTCGTCGGCTCGTCGGGCGCTTGCCAGGGCGGCGTGAGCGCCAGATAGATCAGCGCGCGCAGTAAAAAAAGGCCGACCCAAACGGCAACCAGCAGCCAGCGCCCGTGAAGTGCGCGAATGTTCCACGTCGCTAAAGATGCAGGAATAGAGGATTCAGATACAGCCAAGGGTTCGCCTCATTGCCGACTAGACGCATACGTGCGGGAGCGAGCTGCCAGGAAAGGTACGATACCGAAGTCTCTGTATGCTGTCAATCGCAGCCGGCCCTCTGCTTTGACACCGCCTAGATTAGTCAATATAATCCCAGCGATTGTACCGCCACCATCTCGCTCAATTGAAGGATCGTTCATGCAAGAATACGACGATATAGATCTGCGTCCCTATCTGATTGCGATTGCTCGGCGCTGGTATTGGATCGTCGTGGGAGCACTGGTAGCCGCACTGATCGCAGCCGGAATTTCAGCTCAATTGCCCAGGGCCTACACCGCTACCGCGTCGGTGCTGATGTTTATTCGCCAGACCGGATCGCAGGTCGGCACAAACGAGCCGCTGGTACGCATCGAGACGATCGACATTACGGCGCGCCGCCAGGGCCTGCTGGCGCTGGTCCAAAGCTCGGCGATCGAGACCCAGATCAAGCCCGAGGATCTTCAGCGCGTCGCGCCCGCCGGCTACGTGCCCGGCTCGTTGACGCAGCAGATCGCGACCGATGCCGATGGCGATCTGCTGACGATCGCAGCTACCGCCGCATCGCCGGAGCAGGCGCAGGCGCTGGCCGACATCTGGGCCAGCACCTTTGTGAGCTACGCCGACACGCTCTACACCGACGAGCATTCGCAGATGCAGCTCGCGGGCAAGGCGCTGCTGCCTACTCAACCGTCATCGCCACAGGTGCTGCTCAATGTTGGGGCGGCGGGATTGATCGGCGGCGTCGCGGTAACAGCGATCATTCTGCTCTTAACGCTGCTGCAGCCTGCGACACAGGCGATCGGGCGCAAAGATCGACAAACCGCCGCGCGTGGACGCAACAGCGCGCAGCCTATCACGCGCGTTTCAACCTCGCAGACTCACAGCGATTAGCCCGATCACGCCGCCAGCCAGCACCAGCCAGGCCGAGTTAATTTTGAAGCGGATCAGCAGCACACCGGCGGCTACCAGCAGCCCGATCGTAAGCGCGTCGACCAGCGCGGCGCGTCCTAGCTGCGCGGTCACCGCCGCCATCAGCGCCAGCGACGCAACGTTCACGCCGTCGAGCAGGGCGCTGGTCCAGGCCGAACTGCGCAGACGCGGAATCCAGGGATTGGTGATCGCTACGAGGATGAACGACGGCAGGAAAATGCCGAGCGTCGCCAGGATTGCGCCGGGCCAGCTGCCGACCAGGTAGCCCACAAAGGTTGCCGTGGTGAAGAGCGGCCCCGGCGTGAACTGTCCCACGGCGACGGCATCCAGCAGCTGCTGATCGGTCAGCCAGCGCGTCTGCTCCACGAGATCGGCGCGTAAAAAAGCCAGCAGCACATAGCCGCTGCCGTAGAGCACCGAGCCGATCTTGAGAAAGATCAGAAACAAGCGCCACAGGCTGACATCGCCGCTCGCCTGCGCGCTCGCCGCCACCAGCGACAGATTGGGCAGCAGCAGCGTTAGCGCTTCCCGCCTGAGCACGCCCAGCCGCAGCCCGGCAACCACCGCGCCC
>JAFAYS010000561.1 GCA_019240175.1 Chloroflexota bacterium
GACGGCGTGCCCACAGGTCAACGGATCTGACCACAGGCTGTCATCACCGCCGCTGCAACCGGGCGATCGTTACGCCGTCGCCGCCCTCACCGCCGATGCCGGGCGCGTACGACGTCACCAGCGGATGCGTCGCCAGCACATCGCGCACAATCTTGCGCAGCGTGCCCGTGCCTTTGCCGTGGACCAGCCTTACCTCGTTCAGGTTCGACAGATACGCGTCGTTGAGATAGCGATCCAGCAGCGACTCGATCTCGTTGGCGCGCATGCCACGCATATCGAGCTGCATCGACACGTCGCGCGAGGGCGTTGGCAGCCGTGGCGGCGCTGGCGGCGCTACCTGTACTGGTCGCGTTTCGCGCTGGGCGCTGGCACCGCCTTTGCCGCGCCGCAGCTCGCGCAGATCCACCGTCATGCGAAAGCCGCCGACCTGAACCTCGGCCTCGTTGGCATCGGGATCGACCGAGAGCACTTCGCCGTCGAGCTTGACCGAGGCGATATGCACCTGATCTCCAGGCTGGATCGGACGCGGCGGCTGAAGCGCCGGAGCCGGAGCCTGTGTCTGCGGTTGCTGTTGTCGCTGTTGCCGCCGCTCGCGCCGCTGACGCTCGGCGGTATCGCCTGCCGCCTTCAAGCGCTCCTCGGCCTGCTGCATCCACTCGCGCGTCAGCGAAACCGAGCGCGTGTCTTCGCGCAGTCGCCGCAGATCTTGCCGCAGGCTGCGCAGCTCATCGTCCAGCTCGCGCTCAAACGATTGGAGCCGCTGCTCACGTTCGCGATCCAGATCCTGTAGTTCCTCCTGAAGCTGGCTACGCAGCTGCTCGGCCTCGACACGGATCGCCTGCGCTTCCTGCTGCTCGCTGGCAGCAACTTCACGCTCACGCGCGATCGAGGCCAGCAGATCTTCGACCTGCTCGGTCTCCGACGACAGGAACGACCGTGAGCGCGCGATGATCTCAGGATTCAAGCCCAGCCGTGACGCGATCGCCAGAGCGTTGGAGCGACCCGGCAGGCCGATCTGTAGGCGATAGGTGGGCCGCAGCGTTTCCTCGTCGAACTCGACCGACGAGTTCTGCACGTTCGGCGTGTTGTGGGCGTAGGCTTTGAGCTCGGCGTAGTGCGTCGTGCCGATGCAGAGCGCGCCGCTGTCCAGAATGCGCTCGATGATCGCCCGTGCCAGCGCCGCGCCCTCAGTCGGATCGGTGCCCGCGCCCAGCTCGTCGAGCAGCACCAGCGCGTCGAGGCAGCTGCTGGACCGGTTGGTGCGCGCCGCCGATGCCAGCGCGTCGAGAATCGCGATGATGTGCGTCATATGCGACGAGAACGTCGAAAGACTTTGCTCAATGCTCTGCTCGTCGCCGATATCCGCGAAAATGTGGCGCAACACCGGCAGCCGCGATCGATCGCCCGCCGGAATATGCATGCCCGACTGCGCCATCAGCGCCAGCAGGCCGGTGGTCTTCAGCGCCACCGTCTTGCCGCCGGTGTTCGGACCGGTGACCAGCAGCACACGAAACTCCCCGCCCAGCCACACATCGGTCGGCACGACGGTCTGCTGGTTGAGCAGCGGATGGCGTGCCTTGCGCAGATACAGCGGCGACTCTTCGGGCCGCAGATTGGGCCGCGTCTCGTGCTTTGCCAGATCGACGATCTCGGGCTCCATACAGTTCAGCTGCGAGCTGTAGCGCCCTTTCGCGAAGAGCAGATCGATCTGTGCCAGCGCCTCGACGCCCGTAAGAATGCTCTGGCCGTCCTCGCCGACGCGCGCCGACAGCGCTTGCAGAATGCGAATGATCTCCTGCTGCTCGGCAATCTGTAGCTCGCGCCAGCTGTTGTTGAGCTCCACCGTTTGCAGCGGCTCGATAAACAGCGTCGCGCCGGTATTGGATTGATCGTGGACGATGCCGCGCAGGGTTCGCCGTCCGCTGGCCTTGATCGGGATCACGTAGCGACCGTCGCGCATGGTGATGATCGGCTCTTGCAGCGCGCTGGCGTACTGCGACGAGCCCAGAATGCCCTGCAATCGCTCCATCAGCCGGCTATGCGCGATGCGAATCTCGGCGCGCAGCTTGCCCAGCGCGGGGCTGGCGCTGTCCAGGATCTCGCCGTTGGGATCGACCGTGCGCGCGATCGCGTTTTCGATCTCGGGCAGCTCGGGCAAGGCGTAGCCCAGATCGATCAGCGGGCCGTACGGCTCGTCGGGCAGCTTCAGCAGCCGGAAGCGCAGCTGGCGCATGGCCTCAAGCGTCGCGGCGACCTCAAGCAGCACACTCGGCTCAAGCACGCCACCGCGCAGCGCCGTGGTTACTGGCTGTCGCACATCGCGCGCGCCGCCGATGGTTACATCAGGATAGGTGTCGAAAAGCTGGCGAGCTGCACTGGTCGCCCGTTGCGCGCGACGAATCGCGTCGATGTCATCGTCGGGCTGTAATTGCAGCGCAAGCTGGCGGCTCGCCGAAAACGATGTATGCTGGGCGAGGCGATCGCGAATTTTGGCATATTCCAGAATATGCAGCGTGCGCGGTTCAATCGTCATAGGTTCTCATCACATCTAGTGCGCCGCTCAATCGGCACAAATCATTTCTTTGGGGATCGTACGGCAATCTGCGCGCCATCCCTCACCCTGAGGGTACCCGAAATACTCCACATAACAAAAAACGGCAGGGAGCATTATACTCCGTTCTGCCGTTGCTACATTGGCCTTTTTACTGGTTTTTTGAAACTACCCGACGTGTTTAGCGGATGCTAAAGAAGGGCAGCGCCGCCTCGGGAATAAATGGGCCGATGATGCGGAAGATCTGCGGCATGATGTTTTCAATCAGCAGCGGCAAAATGTTGGATGTGCGCGTGCTGCTTTGCAGCGAGCGTGTGAGCGGATACGGATCGCCGATGCTGTGGCTGACGAACAAGAAGCGCAGCACCATGCCCACAATACTCATACCCACCGCGCCC
>JAFAYS010000568.1 GCA_019240175.1 Chloroflexota bacterium
GCCGCCCCCGTAGCCCAGCGACCGTCTGCGACGAGCCCGAGAAAGCATAGGCCGCGACAAAGGTCGAACTGACCAGCAGCAGCGTCAGCAGCGGCACGGTCCAGCCGTAATCATGGCGCAGCTCACGCCACGGCACACGATTGATCAGACGACCCAGCACCCAGGCCGTCAGCAGCGAGGCCGGCAGCGAAATATGCGTCAGCAGCCAGGGCATTTTCTCGCCGGCCCAGGAAAAGCCGACGAACGCCTGAACAAACCAGTAGCCCAGGAAAAAGACCAGCAGCGGTGGCGTCCAGCTTGTCGCGGTCGCGTGGTGCCCATTGGCGATCGGCTCGTCATCCAGGATCTCGGCATGTCCGTCGCCGTTGGAAGCAGCCTCAGATGTTGGTCTCGTCACCGCCGCCATATTCGCGAAGCGCTGGCGTAGGCCGCCGAAGAGCAGCCAGCCGACGCCGACCAGACCAAAGATCAGTGCCAGCAGATCATAGATCGGCAGCAGCATCAGGTAGTAGAACCACGGCTGCTCGCCGCGCGCGAACTCGTGCTGCGAGCCAAGCCAGTAGTTGATGCCCTGATACCAGCCGTCGAGAAAGCCCTTGGGATAGGCGAAAAAGGTCGTGAAGAGCAGCGTGAAGATCACCAGGAAGGTTGCCGCCGCCACGCCGTACACGCGCCGATCGTTGCGCCAGGTATCGCTCACCCGTGCCAGCACAACCGGCTCGCGCTCCCAGGCCAGCGCCATCGGCAAGATCAGCAGCGAGCCGATGCCGAGCAGCAGAATAGGCCCAAGCAGCCGGTGCAGCACGCTATACAGTCCGGGCGATTGCGCCTCAGTCACGCCGACCGTCAGGCCGACCAGGACGATCGAGAGCGCCAGCGCTGCCGAGACCACGATGAAGAACACGCGCGGCTTCCACTCCCAGAGCATGCGAAAGCCGATGAAGCTGCCGCCGATGAAGAGCAGAATAAAGACCAGCTCGTGTGTGGCCCAGGTCAGCGCCAGGCCGGCCAAAGCCAGCGCCAGGTTGGCCGCACCGCCGTCGCGAATGAACTTGAAGAGCCCGACGACCATGAAGAGCGACCAGAGCAGCACCAGCGCGTCGTGGCGGGCAAAGCGCGTGTAGTAGAGCAGCGAAGGCGAGACCGTCATCAGCACTGCCGCCAAAAACGCGCCCTTGCGCCCGATAAACGACCGCAGCGTCCAGGCCATCGGCACCAGACCGATGCCGGCCAGCGCCATCGGCAGCCGCGCCTGTGCATCGCCAATGCCGAACAAGAAATAGGTCAGCAGCGTTAGCACATACAGCGACGGCCCGTGATACACCGGATCGTAGCAGTAGGTGTCGGCCTGCCCGCCGCCCGCGCAGGTAAACGGCCCAAGTCCATTGAAGAACTTGTAGCTCATCCAGGCGTGGATCGACTCGTCGTGGTGCATGGCCTTGACGTCGAGCTGCCAGATATGCAAAAAGATGCTCAGGCCAAACAGCAGCACATACAGCAGCACCTCGGTGTCGATGCGATCGATGCCGAAGCGGCGATCAAGCGGAGAGCGGCGTGGCGCGATGGTGGTCGTGTAATCGTTTTGTATCATACGCTCAAGCTATGGTCTTTCAGCGCGGCAGGCTTTCAAACGGTGAATGTTGATCTATACGTCGCACAGCGCGGTTAAGATGTCGTGCTACTCCTGCGCGCCCGCGCCGACGCTAAACTCGGCGGCAACTTCGGGTCGCACAAACAGCGTCCAGTTGGTCGAGCCCAGCGGCGCGGGCACCCGGCGATCGAACCAGAAGCGCCAGTAGTCGGCCAGCGCCTTGCCGTCCCAGGGCTTGCTCAGCACCCGGCTCAGCAAGGAGGAGCCCTGCGGATCGAAGCCGCAGTTACTGTCGCTGGGTGGGAAGCGATACACCTCGCACTCGGGGAACCACCAGCGCAGCGGGTATTCCTGGCGCAAAAAGCCGGTCAGATTCGGCTCGTTGGCGGGCACGTTCTCCGACAGCATAAAGACCGCCTGGACTTCCTCGCCAATCGGCGCGATCTGCGTGCCACGGCTGCCCTCGGTCTGCGTATAGTTGCGCAAATACCAGTCCCAAACGGTCTCGTTGTCGAAGCGGATCGGCAGATCCAGCTTGCCCGTGCGCAGCAGCGACGCCGCACGCAGATCATTGAGGGCGCGCGTGACGTCCGGCGAGGTCTGCACAAAGACCATCGGCTCGACCGGCACGTCGCCGTTGACAAACGAAAGCCGGATCGAGCTGCGTAGCGTGAAGAAAAGATTGAAGGCCAGCGTCAGGCTCAGCAGCGCCAGCACCGCCGGTCGCATTGAGCGATACAGCGCATACATGCCTGCCGCCAGCAACGCCAGGAAGCTCAGCGCCAGGATCGGCCAGAGCGCCGCCAGCCGGGTCGCCTCGGCATCGCGGATGATCGACGTAAACTGGTTAAAGGTCAGCAACAGCAGCACGCCGGCCATGCCGGTCAGCGCCACCGCCAGCGGCTCGAAGCCGCCGCGCGCAGCCCATGTCCAGACGCGCGCCAGGCCCCAGGCGCTCAGCAGCACCAGCGGCAGCGCGACATGGATCGTCAGCCAGGGCATTTTCTCGCCGGCCCAGCTATAGATCGCCAGCGCGCCCAGGCTCCACCAGACCAGCAGCATCGGCGCAAACAGCAGCTTCTCAGCAGCCCAGCCGCGCGCTTCTGCCTCGGTCGTATCGTTACGCTTGCGGAACAGCCGCACCATGCGTCCGGCAACCATACCCAATCCGATCGGGCCAAAGAGCAGCAGCAGCGGCTCGTAGACCGAAAGCTGGAACAGATAATAGTGTGGCGGCTGGCCTCCGCGCTGAACCTCGTGCTGGCCCAGCCAGTACAGGAACGAGCCCGAGACGCCGGTGATCAGGCCCGCGATGTTGGGCGTGAGCGGATTCGACAGAAAGGCCGTGTACTGCACGGCGTAGATCACAAACGCGATACCGAAGGCGATCGCCCACTGCCGGCCCGGAATACGGTCCAGCGCGCCGATCAGCGTACCAGCCGGCGCGGTATCGGCCACCTGTCGCCAGGCGCTACGACCGTCAAGGCCGCGCCGCACAAAGAGCAGCACGATCAGCGCGACGAGCAGCAGCAGCGTGCTGACGATCACCAGCAAGCTCGCGGGATGCGCCAGCATCGGGCCGATGATCTGGCCGACGTTGCGCGCGTAGGTGATCAGATTATTGTCGGGCTGATGCCGCACCAGCAGCGCCTGCTCCGGCGTCGGCAGCGGGATCGGCCCGGCGAAGCGCGGAATGACTTTGAGCGCCACAATCGCGATCGCGCCATAGGCTACGATCAGCCAGAAGAGCCGCCGGGCAACCTGCCAGACCACCCAGACCGCGACGAAGCTGCCGACGATCGCCAGGAAAAGATAGAACGTTTCCATGGTCGTCAGCATCAGGCCCATCGCCGCTGCCAGCGTGTAGTGCCAGACCGGACGCTCGGTCGCGACGTAGCGCAGAATCGCGATCACCGACAGCAACTCAAAGACGACCGCGAAAATATCGTGGCGGATGAAACGGCCAACGTACAGCACGACCGGCGAGATCAGCAGATAGCCACTGGCGATCAGCGCTGTGCCGCGTCCCAGATCGCGGCGCAAAAACCATGGCAGCAGCGACAGCACGATGCCAAACAACGCCGCGCTGAGCCGCGCCGTGAAATCGCTATCGCCGAAGATGAAGTATTGCAGCGCCGTAAAGTAGTACAAAAACGGCCCATGCAACAGCGGATCGTGGAGGTAGCCCTGGTTCTGGTAGATGCGCCAGGAGTAGGCCGCGTGCAGGGTTTCGTCGTGGTGGAACGCGCGATCGCCGAGCAGGTAGAGATGCGTCAGCACGGAAAGCACGCCGATCAGCAGATACAGCATCTGCTCGACCGTGAGGCTCCAACGCCGCGGCTCGGTCAGCGCGATCGATACGTGAGAAACTGGTGGACGCTCAGTTGGCGGAGCAGTAACAGCCATAAGCTCGCGCGACTCAGCAGGGCCGAGTCGTTGATATGAAATAAAGATAATGCTGGACGAGCATTGTAGCGTACCGGCGCACGCATGACAAGCATTATGCTTAGTTGTTTTGAGGAAATCTTGAAAGAGTCGCGTCGACGGGCAGCCCGTTTTGGCGATCAGAGTGGCATATATGCAGGCTGGAAGCCGCGCTAGACCGGTGTAGCTATGGCGAAAGTACCAGGCGCGACGCCCCAAACGACCGAATCAACGCATGACCAGCACGGTTTAAGGCGTTGTCTAGCGGGGCCGCCGCGCTTCTTGCAGATCCAGAATCTCCAATCCCGATGTGTCGTCTTCGAGATAGGGCTGGGATTTGTAATGCTGGACTTCCTGGATCTCATGCACGATCTTGCTCATCTGCCGCAGCGCCGTGTCGATCATTTCCAGGTCCTGGCGCTGAGACGGTGTGAGCTGCGTTCGCAGCAGCAGGTTGACCAAGCCATGCGCGGCAGTCAGCGGCTGTCCCAGGTTATGCGCCGCCGCGCCAGCCGTCGCCAGCATCGCTCGGTCGCGCTCCTGCTCAAGTACGCGCTGGTGCATCTTGCGCAGCCGCACGAGCACGCGCACCCGCGCCAGCAACTCGTCGTTGTAGAAGGGCTTGGACAAAAAGTCGTAGCCGCCGCGATCCAGGCCCTGCGCGACGAACTTCGCGCTGCGGTCCATCGCCGAGAGCAGCAGGATCGGCACGTCGGAGGTCGCGGGATTGGCCTGCAGCCGCGTGCAAAGATCCAGGCCGCTGCCGTCGGGCAACTGCACATCCAGCAGGATCACATCCAGCTGATTGATGGCGATCAGCTCGTCCGCATCGCCGAGCGAGCCGGCCAGCAGCACGTGATAGCCCTCGTCCACCAGCAGCTCGTCCAGCAGCGTGGCGATCGCAATATCATCTTCCACAACCAGGATTGTGGCCTCGGTTGGTGACATTGTTCTGCTCATTCGGCTCACATCATTCTGGCAGCGAGCAAAATCAGCGGCGTTAAACGCCTCAAGGACCCAGCAGTAGCCGAGCCCTTGAGACAAGAGAAGAGAGGAGAAGGAGATACCGCGATTATAGCACGCGGCACGGAATTTGCAATAGGCAGTTTTTTCCTTCCAGATCAGCCCTCTTCTCTTGTCCCAGGCTCCTTCGCTGTCGCTCCGCTCCGCTCAATTAATGCTCCATACGCATCCGGCGTATCTATATCAAGCAGGATGCCACCATCAGTAGTATCGAGCCAGCGAATCGATTGTGCGTGAGCTTTGAGCACGCCCCGCGCGCCCTGGTCGCCGGTGATCGTCACTAATTCCGCGAACAAGCTGCGATCGAAGAGCACCGGATTGCCGCGCTGACCCTCGTGGCGCGGCACGACGATCGGCGGCTGCTCGCTGGTATACACCTCGATCAGCGCATCGATCGTCGCGGGCTGAAGCAAGGGCTGATCGGCCAGCAGCACCAGCGCGGCAGCGACCGAAGCGTCCAGCGCATCAATGCCGGCTCGCAAAGAGGTGCTTTGACCGTCGAGAAAATCGTCGTTGCGCACGATGCGCAGCGCCAGGCCGTCCAGCGCCGCGATCAGATGCTCGGAGCGATGCCCAACCACCAAGATCAGCTCGTCGAGTCGCGAGCGCAAAATCTGCTGTGCGACAAAGCGGATCAGCGGCACGCCCTGCCAGGGCAGCAGTAGCTTAGGCTGGCCCATACGCTGGGATCGTCCAGCGGCCAGCAGCACGCCCGCGATCACGTGGTAACCGGCCCCAGCCGCTTGCCCCGCCGCACAGCGATCATCTCGGCCAGAATGCTGATCGCGATCTCGGCGGGCGTCTTGCTGCCCAGCGGCAGACCGATCGGGCCATGGATGCGCTCAAGCTCCTCGGGCGTCACGCCAGCCTCAAGCAACGATTGCTTGCGCTTGGCCTGGGTTTTCGGGCTGCCGATCGCGCCGATGTAGCGCACAGGGTATTTGAGCGCGATCTGCACCGCCGGATCGTCAAGCTTCGGGTCGTGGGTCAGCACCGCGACATAGGTCGAGCGATCCAGCCGCAGATTGGGTAGCGCCTCGTCGGGCCACTCCACCACTAGCTCATCGGCGTCGGGAAAGCGCTCATTGGTCGCAAACGTGCCGCGCGGATCGACAACCGTGACCCGAAAGCCGAGCTGTTTGGCGCAGGTCGTCAGCGGGATCGCCGTATGCACCGCGCCGACGATGATCAGATGCGGCGGCGGCGGGTACACCTCGATCAAGACTGTGACCGTGCCCTGGCTAGCCGTGTAAGAGCGCGACTCGCTGGTCTCGGCGTCCAGCAGCGTCAGCGCATCGGCCTGCACCTGCGCGTCAAGATCCGCGTCGCCCAGCGAGCCCTGCGCGCCGTTGGGATCGATCAACAGCTTAGCGCCCAGCGGCTGGCCTTCGATCACCGTCGCCAGGGCGACGGGCCGTTCTGCTGCAATAGCTTCTCGTAATGTGTCGAAGATCATATGCTTGTTATAGCGCATCGGGACGCTGCACGCAACGTCCCGATGTATCCGCTTGATTCTGGATTTGATCGTGATCCACTTACCAGTCGAGCCGCTCCACAAAAACCTCGATCGTGCCCCCGCAGGCCAGGCCAACTTCCCAGGCCTGCTCGTTGGACACGCCAAACGTTAGCAGCTTGGGCTGCCCAGTCTTGAGCGCCAGCTGGCACTCTTCAAAGACCGCGCCCTCGACACAGCCGCCCGAGACCGAGCCCGCCATCGCGCCGTTCTGACTCACGACCATCTTCGATCCGACCTGACGCGGCGCTGAGCCGTAGGTGCGCACAACCGTCGCGACTGCCAGCGGCTCGCTGCGGTCGCGGCACTCGTCGATAAAAGGCAATACATCCTGCATCATATTTTTTTACTACTCCACTGGCGCGGCCCGTACCGCATCGGCTAGCTGCTCAGCGACGCGGCCCGCCGTGTTGTGTTTCAGCGGCTCGGTAACGAGCTCGCGCTCGGGCACGCCGTGCTGCTTGTGGTAGCGACGCAGCGACGTTTCGTCGCGCTGCACGTCAGCCTCCCAATAGGTCACGCCGGCCTCGTCGGCCTCGGGCTCGGCTGAGCGCACGATCGCCCTACCGTTCTTGGTATCGCACTCGACGACGGTCAGCGGCTCGTCCAGCGACTGCACACGCTCCACGATGCGCTCGGCGGTGTCGCGCACATCGCCGCCTGGCTGCTGGGGCTTGACGTGAATGCCGCGCACGCCGACGGCATAGCGCTCGCTCTGCTCGACATCCACGCTAACCACGACGTTGCCGCCGTCAACCGTGACGATTCCTTCGCCGCGACCGGTGTGTTGGCGCAATCGGTCTGCGACATCTTTCGCTATGTTGTTTGAGTTACTCATCGCAGTCTCCTGCTTTATGTATAGCACGGGCTATGCCAACTCAGCCGGCGCGGCACTCCGCTAGTCGATCCGCCGCTCGCCGTAATCCCGACCGTCGAAGCTCAGCAGCCGCTTCTTCTCATCGACGATTGTTTCGAGATGCACGGGCCGCGTCCAGATCTTGTGCAGATTCTTCAGCGTGTCGCGCGCATAGTCGATGCGTAGATCGACGCCCTCGTGGCGATGGCGCAGATACAACTCGCCGCGATTGCCGTAGTTGCCGTCCTCGACATAGATGAAGGGCTGGCCGAAATTCGTCAGCCGGTAGAGCAGCTTTTGCTTGATCTCCTGGAATTCGCGGCTGGCGATCTCGTACAGATCCGTGTCGCGATTGTACTTGAAGCTGAAGAGCTTTTGCTCAAAGACAAACTCCGGCGTCAAGAACTCGTCGATGAAGGTGATGTCGTTGTGGAACTTGCGCACCTCAAAGAGCTTCTGCCGTCCGAGGTTGGCCCCGGTGTCCCAGGCGCGCTTGGTCGCGAAGTCCTCGCAGTCGTCGTATTCCTTGCCGAACTTGCCGCGATTCCAGCGATCTTCGATGTCGCGCAGCAGCTCCAGGCCCAGCTTGTAGGGATTCAGCCGCCCCGGACTCGTCGCGACCACGCCCGAGTGGTGCTCGGCAAAGTCCACGATCTCGGAGGCGCGCGCCGCCTTCTGGGTCATGATGTTGGAGTGCCAGAAGCTGTTGTGGTTGATGAAGCCCTGCGCGGCGTAGCGGTGCGTCTCCTCGACCGAGATGTCATAGACGGTCGCCCGCCCGCGCTCGATCGCGACGATCTCGTCGCACCACTCTTCGCGCTTGAACCAACGGCGATCTACAATGTATTGCTGTAGCTTCTCCTGCTTGCGCTCAAGCCCAAAGCCGATCTCGTCGCGAAACACCTCTGCCGATCGTCCCAGGGTGTGAACATGCCAGCATCCGTCTTTGTGTGGACGGCGCGTCGAGAGGATACCAAAGTTGAGCAGCAATAGCTGCACAGTCTTACACAGCGACTCACTGGAAGTTGCCAAGATTACGCCCAACTCACCAGCGTAGCCGTCACAATCGTAGTAAGCACGCAAGAACGCCGCAACTACGGATTTAGGCGAGCGCAGGATCGCGTCCGGCACCTCTTTAATCCGCGCCGCCACGCCGGTCTTCATTCCGAGTTGCTTGAGGAAGTCTTGAATGTCGAGCGATGAAAAGCTCACACGCCAGCGATTGGGGTCCCAGCGCTTACGTGTTTGGAGGCGAAACAGCTTCCATACTAGTTCCACGAAACGATCAGCTTGATCTTCGTCACCCGATGTGAGTCCGATCGTGCGCTTGGTCTCACTGATGTGACCGTCGCCGATCAAATATCCGAGGAATGCAGCGAGGTCTTCGTCTACAATCGCAGGAACACGGATTGGAGCGAGTCGCTTGGCTGCTGTGTTGAGTGTCGCTGCGCTTACATAGGCAGGTGCTAAGACTGTTGCAGTTGCACTTGATCCAAGCAGTTGTGATTGGATCACTTCATGTGAGAACGAAAGCACTTCCTGTTGAGGCACTACTTCTTCGAGCATGGGTCGTCGCGAAGGACGCCAGTCGAGTTGCACGTAGTCTAGTGCCCACAGATTAGAGCGACCAGTAATCTGTGGACGATCACCGATCTGCAACTCATCGAGCCGCCGCCACTCGCCATTTGGCAGCATCACACGATGTGTGACCGAGCCTTCAAGCTCAAGACCGCGCCGAGTGCGAATCTTGACCGTCTCGCGATCCTCAAA
>JAFAYS010000636.1 GCA_019240175.1 Chloroflexota bacterium
ATGCGGATCTGGCCGCGCTCGTTGCGGACAAAAACCGTCAGATCCAGCGTCTGGTTCGGAAAGTTCGTCTGTACGATGCGCGTATCGTTGCCTTCGGCGCTCACGAAGGTGACGTAGACGTTGCCACCGTCGGCGGTGCTGTCGGCAGACTGGTTCGCCCCCGAGATCAGGAAGCAGCCGGTCAGCGAGAGAACAGCGAACAAAGAACTCAGAACTAAAAGAAAACGACGCTTCGTTCCGGTTGCTCGCTTGGTTCTAGGTTCTAGGTTCTTAGTTTTTAGTTTACTAAGCATAGCTCTCCGGCTTACCTTCGGCGTTCAGCGTTTCTTCTTCCGGCACGGCCTCCACACGATCAGGATCGCGGCTAACAATCCGTAGATCGGTGCCGCACTTGGGGCACACCACCAGCGATCCGACCAACATCGTGAAGTTGAGCATCAGCTTCTGCTTACAAACCGGACACGAGATCATGGGTCCTCCTTATGAAGAACCAAGAACAACAAAACCGGGTGACATTCATTGAACAAACCTACCATGAACACCGTGTAATGCTGTGCTTGGTTCTATGTTCTTTGTTTGTTTTACCGCTTAGTCTTCAAACAATGCATCGACGAACGCTTCGGGATCGAAGATCGCCACGTCGTCGACCTTTTCGCCCGTGCCGATATATTTAATCGGTCGCTCGATCTCCTGCACCATGGCAAAGGCAATGCCGCCCTTGGCGCTACTGTCGAGCTTGGTGAGCGCCAGATGTGTGACCTCCGCGGCCTCCATGAAGGCGCGCGCCTGCTGGATGCCGTTCTGGCCGGTGGTCGCGTCGATCACCAGCAGCACCTCGTGCGGTGCCCACTCCACACGCTTGCGCACGATGTTTTTGATCTTTTGCAGCTCCTGCATCAGGTTGTACTTCGATTGCAGGCGGCCAGCCGTATCGATGATCAAAACATCCGAGTTGCGTGCGTAGGTTGCCTGCACCGCGTCGAAGGCGACCGCGCCGGGATCTGCGCCCTGGCCCTGGCTGATCACCGGCACGCCGATGCGATCGGCCCAGGTTTGCAGTTGCTCGACAGCGGCGGCGCGGAAGGTATCGGCGGCACCCAGCAGCACGTTCTTGCTCATCTCGCGCTTGTAGCGGTTGGCGATCTTGGCGATCAGCGTGGTCTTGCCCGCGCCGTTAACGCCGATCACCAGCACCACGTACGGCTTGGTCGAGCGCTCGGAGTACTGCGGCGTGTCGACATTGAGTAGCTTGACCATCTCTTGCTTGAGCAGTGAGCGGGCCTCGCTGGCGCGGCGCAGGTTATTGCGCTCAACTTTTTTCTGTACGCGCTCGATCAGGTGCAGCGTAGTGTCGATGCCGACGTCGCTGGCGATCATCAGCTCTTCCAGCTCTTCCCACAGCTCGGGCGTGATCGGCTCGTCGGCCTTGAACATGTCGGAGATGCGCCCAAACAGACCGACGTTGCGCGTCTTCTGTACGGCGGCGGTCGTCTTCTGGACTTCGCGCTGAATCTCCTGCTCGTCGCGCTCTTCGCCACCGAAGAGGCGTCGGAAGCCGCCACCACTGCGCCGCTGCTGGGTCTGGGCTTCGGCCTGGGCAATGCGCTGGGCCTCGGTATCAAGCTCATCCACGCGGCGGAAGAGCGATGTGGTCGGCTGGGCCTCGGGCTCTGCCGGAGTTTCCACCGGTGGCTGTGTCGGCTCTTCGCGCGGCGGCTTGCGATCGTCGTCGCCGCCAAAAAATCGTCGAAACATAGATTCCTTTACAAACGTGCGGCATAATCGCACGCAATATTTCTTTGACGGAGTACGCCGGCAATGGTTGCGGACGTACCCGAACAATTGCTTGCTGGTATCAGCGCCGATCGCTGACGCTTAAATGATACCATCTGCCGGCATTCGCTGCGCTAGCCCCAGCCGAGATCGTCCTGTCGATTGTCCGCAGCGCCGCCCTGATCGCCGCTCAACTCTTCTTCCAACATCTGATCCACGGTATCGTCCCAATCGTCGCCGGCTTCCTCGCCCAGCTCCTTGCCCATCTGCTTGGCCCAGCGCGCGACCGACGCGGGATCGTCTACGTCGAGGCCAGCCAGCGAGGACGCGCCGGAGAGCGAGTCGAGGCGCGCTTCTTCCGACTGAACCACAGCAAAGCGCGAGATCGCCTTACGCACGCTTTCGGAGTTGCAGCGCGGGCAGGCGATCGTCGCGGCGCTGTTGAGGCCGACGAGCTTCTGGAAACGACCGTTACAGTCGGCGCAGATGTATTCGTAGATCGGCATAGGCGCTATCTCTCAGGGATTAGGCACGGATGAGCCACAGCTTAGCGAACGATCTCATAAACTAGTGGCGGTGGCGTGACAGCCTCAGCGGACAATCGGAACGCGGCGCGCACGCGATCGTGGACACGTGCCACGTCTTCGATGCGGCTGGCATGGATCGTTGCCAGCGGCGCGCCCTGCGCCACGAACTCGCCAACTTTGCGCTCGATCACAATTCCGACGCTGTAGTCGATCGGATCGTCTTTTTTCTGCCGGCCACCGCCAAGCTCACCGGCGATCATGCCAAGTTCCAGCGCGTCGATCGCAGTGATGTAGCCGTCGTGGAGCGCATGCACCGGCTCGACCACCGTCGCCTCGGGCAGCAGTCGCGGATCGTCGAGGACGCTGATGTCGCCGCCCTGGTTGGCGATGAAGGAGCGGAAGATCTGCCAGGCCGCGCCGGTGTCGAGCGCCTCACGCAGCCGGGCCTCGGCCTCCTCGGCGCTGTCGGCCTTGCCTGCCAGCAGCATCAATTGTGCGCCCAGCGTCAGGCAGAGCTCCACGAAATCGGCTGGACCGTGGCCTTGCAGTGTGGCGATCGCCTCTTTGACCTCTAGCGCATTGCCGATCGCGTGGCCCAGCGGCTGATCCATTGAGGTGATTACCGCCGCCACGCTGCGCCCGGCGTGTCGCCCAATCGCGACCATGCGCTCGGCCAGCGCACGCGCATCGTCGATCGTCTTCATGAATGCGCCCTGCCCGACTTTGACATCCAGCACAATGCAATCAGCGCCCGCCGCCAGCTTTTTGCTCATCACGCTCGCGGCGATCAGCGGAATACTTTCGACGGTGCCGGTGACGTCGCGCAGGGCGTAGAGCTGCTTGTCGGCGGGCGCCAGATCCGCGCTCTGTCCCGCGATCACCAGACCAACATCGGCAACCGATCGCCGAAACTCATCGATCGCCAGGTTGACCCGGAAGCCGGGAATCGCTTCTAGCTTATCGAGCGTGCCGCCCGTGAAGCCCAGGCCGCGCCCCGACATCTTGGCGACGCTCAGCCCTACCGAGGCGGCCAGCGGTCCCAGCACGAGGCTGGTTTTGTCGCCGACGCCGCCGGTGGAATGCTTGTCAACGGTGATCGGCGCGACATCATGCAGATCGAGCATGTCGCCCGAGCGCGCGATCGCCAGCGTCAGGTCGGCGGTCTCGCGATCGTCCATGCCGCGTAGCACCACGGCCATCGCCCAGGCCGCCATCTGGTAGTCGGGCACGTCGCCGCTGGTGTAGTGCTCGATCAGCCAGGCGATCTCCTCGCTGGTGAGCGCTCCGCCGTCACGTTTTTTGATGATCAGGTCAACAGCACGCATGTAAAGAACCTATTAGAACCTAGAACCTAGGAAGAGAACAAAGAACAAAGAAACAAGAGAACAAAGGAACAAAATGACCCACGAAAGATCGCGAATCGAGCAAGTGCATAGAGAAAACCAAAACAAGAACTAAGAGCCAAGCAAATCAATGGAGAAGCTTAACCCAAGAACCTAGAACCTATTCGCTGTAGCAGCCCTTTAGGTTCTAGGTTCTGGGTTCTAGGTTCTCGTTATCCTCGCAGCTCGGTGAGCGCGCGCGGCAGTCGAATCAGCAAATCGCCGGCCAGCGCCCCGGCCTCGCCGATCTCTTTGCGGGCCAGTTGGCCAGCCTGGGCATGGAGGAACACGCCGAGCCGCGCGGCGTCGAAGGGCTCGACGCCCTGCGCGATCAGGCCGCCGATCACACCTGCCAGCACGTCGCCGGTGCCGGCTGTGGCCAGCGCGGGATTGCCAGCTGGGCCAATGCTGGCTTTGCCGTCGGGAGCCGCGATCACGGTCTCCGCGCCCTTGAGCACGACAATCTGGTTCCACTCCTGGGCCGCGCGCTGCGCCGCACCCAGCCGATCGGTGTTGATCTCGTCGGCGTGCTCTAGCTTGAGCAGCCGCGCCATCTCGCCGGGATGCGGCGTGAGCACCAGCCGATTGGCGGGAACCTTGGTCCACCACTCGTCGATCTGCGCTAGTAAGTTCAGGCCATCGGCGTCGAGCACCAGCGAGGGCAGCTCAACTTCGCCGGGCTTCTTCTCCTCGGTCTCGGCTTCGGCGGCTGCCACCGGCTCCGCGCGGCGAAAGCCGACGCTGCCTGGAGTCCGGCGCGGTCGCTCGGGCGCGGTTGCCGCTGCGGCCTTGAGAAAGCCGACATTGCTGGCGGTCTTCGAGGTTTCGAGCTTCAGCAGCCGCTCCAAGAACTTCTTGGTCTCGTCTTCTTGTCCCAGCCCTGGCCCCACGACCAGCGCCGCGTAGCCTTCCAGGTTGGTCAGCACTTCCTGCGCAGCACCCGCGCCGAGCACGCCCCAATCTTCTTCCGGCAGCGGCAGGAAGGTCGCCTCATGCAGCGAGGCGGCCAGCGCGCCGAAGATCGAGCGACCGCAGGCCAGCGTTGTCAGGCCGACGCCGACGCGCAGCGCGCCGCTGGTGGTCAGGAACGCCGCGCCGGGATAGCGTCCGGCGCCCGCAACGATCAAAACCTTGCCAAACGTTCCTTTATGCGAGTCTGCGGGACGCGCCGGAAGCAGCGCCCGTAATGTTTGAGGCTGAAGCGACTCCGCCATGATCGTCTCCTTGTGTGTATCAGGTAAGCCAATCGGCACGCATACAATATCGCCGGAATGGCGCTGGCCCGGCTCGCGAACATGCCCATGTTTGCGAATGCCGGTCGCGACCGTAACATCTGCCTGGATCGCCTGGCCCATCACCGCGCCCGTATCGGCGTTGATGCCGGTGGGCACGTCGATCGCCACGATCAGCGGCGCGGCTCCCGAGCGGCTGGCCCGCACGCTGTTGATCGCCTCAACGATCTGGGCGGCCAGCGGCTCTAGTGGCCGGTCCACGCCGATACCGAGCAGCGCATCCACCACCACTGCCGCGCGCTGAGCCGCCGCCCGCAACGACTGCTGGGCATTGTCAGCCTGCGCTTGCAGCTCGGGAATGCCGCGCTCACGGCAGGCACGCCACGGCTGATCGTCGGCGCGCTCTTTGCGCTTCCACACGTAGAGCGCAACTTTCGCGCCCGCGTCGTGGAGATGCCGCGCGACGACTAGACCATCGCCGCCGTTGTTGCCGGGCCCGATCAGCACCAGAATTCGCGCGTCGCGGACACTATCGAGCCGCCGGATAATTTCGTCGGCTACGCCGCGTCCGGCCCGCTCCATAAGCTCGGCCCAGCTCACGCCGCCCGCAACTGCTGCGGCTTCCAGCTGTCGTGTTTGTTCAACCGAAGCGATCGAGATGTTCTGCATAAGTGCGCCAAGAAATGAACAATCTGAGCCCATTCTACCACAGCCCGATCAAGTCACGTCCGATCTGCGTGGTTGCGGCTTAGCCTTTCAGACTACGAGTCGATTGGTGTAAATGATGCTTGACATTTAGTCGCTAATGCTTTACTGTAGTGTCAAGCTAGCTTGACACATCGATCAGTTCGAATCATGCCGCAGAGCATGATTTCAAACCAATGAGGAGCATATGAACAAGGCAGACAAAATCTACAATAGCCAGCTCGCTATCACAATGCTGGTATACATGGTCGTCGTGGCGGTTTCGGTCTGGTTCATCAACGCCAATCCCGAGTCGTTCTGGCGCATTCCGGCAGCGCTCACGCCGATGATTCCCGCGAGCTATGTTCCATTTGTGTTCATGCGCTATTTGCGCCATATCGACGAGCTTCAGCGGCAGATCCAGCTTGAGGCGCTGGGCTTTGCCTTCGCCGCAACGGCGATCTTGACCTTAGCCTACGGCTTTTTGGAGAACGTGGGCTTTCCACGGGTCAACTGGATTTTTATCTGGCCGATTATGGGCGGGCTATGGGCTATGGGTATTGCGCTTGCCAGATGGCGATATCGATGAAAAACACGCTGCGTGTGCTGCGCGCCGAGCGCAACTGGTCGCAGGCCGATCTTGCCGAGCGGCTAGAGGTTTCGCGCCAGACGGTGAACGCCCTCGAAACCGGCAAGTACGATCCGAGCTTGCCACTGGCGTTCAAGATCGCCCGTGTGTTTGACAAGCCGATCGAGCAGATCTTTTGTCCGGACGAGTCCGATTAAGGCTTTCTTTCGCTTCGTTACACGCGCTTGCGGCAAACCACGATGATGCTTGGGCTGGTTGCGCTCAGCGGCTCCTGATTCCAATCGCCGTACTGGCGTAGAAGCGTGAAGCCGTTGTAGTCCAGGAGCGCCGCCAGCTCCTGTGGGAAGGTGTAGCGCAAGGCAATCCGGGTGATCCTGGTCTGTTGCTTGTCACCTTCCTGCCAGCGTTTATACGTCGTTAGATGTAAGATCTGCGCGACGTGATCATAGATCTGCGTGTTCGACACACGTACCTCGTGGCCATCCACGTTGATGAAGGAAGGCCCGGCTGCTTCTTCGTTGCGGGTTTTAAGATTCAGGAAGAGGCCTTCGCGCGTCTTCGAGTTGGGGAACAGTGGATTACGCGTCTCGAAAGCAAACAAGCCCTGGTCGTGTAAGTGACCGTGTACGCGCTGTAACAGCGCTGCCTGATCGGCGTTGGTTAGAAAGGCTTGAAAGGCGTTGCCGGTGAGAAAGATTAGGCGAAACTGCTCGCCAAGGTCGAAGCTGCGCCCGTCGCCTTCGACCCAACGCGTCGGTAAGCCAGCCGATTTGCTTCGCGCCTGTGCCAGCATGCCTGGAACGATATCCAAACCAGTAACCGGGAAGCCCAGCTGTGCGATCGGAATGGCGACGCGACCGGTACCGCACGCGATCTCAAGCACCGCGCCGCTCGCCTCCTGCGCCAGCGCGCTGTAGAACGCGACGCCGGTATCGCTGGGATCTTCCATGTCGTAGTTGCGGGCATCGGCGAACTCTTCAAGATTGTTGTGGTCGATGACCATGTGCCCTCCTGAGCTCTAGGCTGATCGGCATGGCGTTATTGTAGCGCTGCTGAGCTGAATCGCCGACGCGCGGGTGAATCGACGTTAGCGCGGCTCGTTGGCTTCCATAAACGCGATCATTTCCGCATTCAGCTCGGCTGCAACCTCCATCGGCAGCGAATGTGTGGCGTCGGGCCAGAGTTTGGCCTGGACCTGCTTGACGTTTTCGTTGGCCACGACAACCGCCGCCGCGCCATCGTGCAGTGCGCTTTTGCCGGCCATTGCGGCAAACACCGGCATGTCCCAGCTGCTCAGCTGCTCAGGCGCTAGCTGCTCGGGCGTCGGGAGCTTGGCCGCGTAGTGCTCGGTGCCCACGACAATCATGCGCGTCAGCGGATCGTTGAGGTCGATCTCGTCCGTGCCGCCAATGTCTTTTAGCAAGCTGTCGCGCCAGGCTTGGGGCAGAAACGGCAGCGAGGCCGGAATCGATTTGATGTACATGTCAAGCTTCAGGCCTTGAAACGTGAATACCGGCTCAATCAGCAGCAGCGTAGCGACGCGCTGCGGATAGCGCGCGGCATAGTTCGCCGCCGACCAGCTGCCGAACGAGTGGCCGATCAGATGCACGGATTCCAGCTCCAGCGCGCTCAGCACCTGATCCAGCCAGGCTGCCTGATCCGCACCGTCATTGAGCACCGCCGTCTGCTGGCTCAAACCGGCATCGCCCAGCGCGTCCAGCGCGTAGACAGGCCGAGTCGCGGCGATTGCAGGCAGATTGTTCTCCCACATTGGCACGCCCGATGCGCGTCCCGGCAAGAAGATAGCCGGTGTTTTCGATGCAGTTTGCGCATTGGTCCACGCATACACGCGCACGGTGCCGTACGCGGTTGGGATATCGTGGGTTTGCGTTGGCGGCGGTAAGACCTGCATCGCTTCGGCGTAGGCGGCTTCGTAGGCTTGTTGGCCTTCAGGGCTGCGCCAGTAGCCGATCTTGCGCGGATCGTACAGCACGATTGATACAACAATCAGAACGATCACGATCGCCGCAAGCACGTTCCAGATTCGGCGTCGTCGAGGTTTTGCCGTTTGGAAGGCTGTATCTTGTTTCATGCTCAGGCCCCTTTCGGAAGCAAAGCGTCGCGCCTTAATCTCAGGAAGATTGCCGGATCGCGTGATCGATCAGCGAGATGATCTCGTGAATGTAGTGATCGATGTCGAGATCCGCCTGTTTGGCCGATTGCGCGATCAAGCTGTCGCGTAGCGCGAGAATCGATGTGGCCATGATCCGCGCGTCGAAATCGCGAAACGTGCCTTGTCGCTGGCCTTCAGTCAGCAGCGCTGCGATCCGCTCGATATCTAATTCTGGGCTGTAGCCTTGTAGCGTGAGATCGTGGGCGTTGCGGCTGATCGCAAAAAGGGCGAGCAGCTGTTTACGGTGCGTTTTGAGGAAATCGGCGTTGGCTTGCAAAAACGCGCGTAGCATGTCCCATGGCTGATCGTCGGGGACTCGTGCCGTAACAAAGGCGGCGAACTGACCAAACACCTCGTCGACGACGGCCTGCATCAGCACTTCTTTGCTTGCAAAATGGTAGGTGATCACACCTTTGCTGATCTTGGCCCGCTGCCCTACTTGCGCCAGCGACGCCTGCTCGTAGCCCAGCTCGGCGATCGTATCGATCACACAGGCGATAATCTGCGCTCGGCGTGCCTGCTCGATGAAAGAGGTTGTTGCTTGACCTTCCGTTTTATTTTTAGTACGCATGGTATAAAAATAGTACGAACGGTCTAAAAAGTCAAGTCACCACGAATCGAACGCGCCTAACATCAATCGTTAGGCGCACTCATGTGGTCCAGCATTGGCGATCTACGCTCCGGCTGCATGATTCAATTGTTGGGGTCATTCGGCTGCCTACGGCAAGATCAGATGCAGATCGCCAAACTCGTGCCACAGGTAGCCCTCGCGCAGCGCTTCAGCATAGGTCACTTGCAGATGATCGATCCCGGCCAGCGCCTCAAGCATCGCCAGGTGGGTGGCGCGCGGCTCGTGCAGGCCCGTCAGCAGCCCGTTGATCGCGCGAATGCCACGCTGCGGCGTGATGATCTCACGGGTCCAGCCTTCGCCGGGATGCGTCACGCCGTCGCTGTCGGTCACGGTTTCCAGCGCGCGCACGACTGTTGTGCCAACCGCGATGATCCGCCGGCCCAGCGACCGCGCGTTGTTCACCGCGCGCGCCGTATCGATCGGCACGCGATACAACTCCTCGTAGGGCGGCTCGTGATCTTCCAGGCTGGCGACGCCGGTATGCAGGATCAGCGGCACGATCTGCACGCCCTTGGCGACCAGCCGGGTCATCAGCTCATGTGTAA
>JAFAYS010000677.1 GCA_019240175.1 Chloroflexota bacterium
CGCTGGCGGTACGGTCGGCCTAGCGCAGTTCGTCAACGAGCACAAAGGCAATCCGCACCAGATGATGGTTGCCGGCCTGGTGATGGTCGGCGCGATCCAAACCAACAATGCCCCGGTCACACTGGATCAGGTCACGCCGTTGGCTGCGCTCACGTCGGAGGCTGAAGGCATTGTAGTGCCCACCGACTCCAAGTACCAGAAGCTCGAAGACCTGATCGCCGACTTTAAGGCGAATCCCACCAGCATTAGCTGGGGCGGCGGCTCGGCTGGCGGCACCGATCATATTTTGGTTGGCTTGCTGGCCAAAGCTGCGGGCGTCGATCCAACGCAGATCAACTACGTCGCACACTCGGGCGGCGGCGAAGCTCTGGCCGCGATCTTATCGGGCGCGGTGACTGCTGGCGTGTCGGGCGTTTCCGAGTTCCGCGAGCAAGCGACTGCCGGCAAACTGCGCTTCCTGGCCGTGTCGGGCGAACAAAAGGTCGAGGGCATCGACGCGCCGACGATCAAAGAGGCCGGGCTGGACGTAGCGCTGGAAAACTGGCGCGCCGTGTGGGGGCCATCCGATCTTTCTGCGGAGCAGCGCGCGGCTGCGGTTGCCGCGATCGAAAAAATGCACGGCACCGACGAGTGGAAGCAGGCGCTTGAGCAGAACGGCTGGGGCGACTTTTTCAAGTCCGGCGATGAGTTCAGCTCTTACCTGACCAGCGAGCGCAGCCGCATCGAAGGCATTCTACGCGACATCGGGCTTGTGCAATGAGCGCGGATCATGATCAAAGCCCCGGCGCGGGTCGGCTTGGCCCGCGCCTCGTGGCGGTAGTGCTGCTGGCGCTCGGCCTGCTGATCTTCGTCCAAACATTCAGCATTCGCCAGGGCGGCGGCTATAGCGCCATCGGCCCGCGCTTCTTCCCGCTGCTCGTGGCGATTGGCCTGCTGCTGCTGAGCGGGCTGTTTCTGGCGCGGACAACAATCCGGCCTGATGAAGATTTGATGCAGCAGTCGGCGGATGAAGAAGCGGCAACGCACTGGCCGACCGTGGGACTCGTGGCGCTGGCGCTGGTGGTCTACGCGGTCGCGCTTGGACCGCTGGGCTATATCCTGGCCACGGTGCTGTTCTTTCCGGTCGTCGCGCGATTTTTGGGCAGCACGCGTCCCGTGCGCGATATTATCATCGCGCTGGTGATCAGTGTTGTGATCTACGAAGGGTTTACCCGCGCGCTGGGTGTGCGTCTGCCTGCCGGATTACTTCAAGGCATCGTGTAAACGCGAGGCGACTATGGACGTGCTAGGCAACCTCCTCGCAGGCTTCGCCACGGCGCTCAGCCCGACGAACCTGCTGCTGGCCGCGATCGGTGTGACACTTGGGACGCTGGTCGGGGTGTTGCCGGGGATCGGCCCGGCGCTCACGGTTGCGCTGCTGTTGCCGCTGACCTATAACTTCGATCCAGTCGGCGCATTTATTATGTTTGCCGGCATCTACTACGGCGGCATGTATGGCGGCTCGACAACCTCGATCTTGCTGAACACACCCGGCGAATCAGCCTCGGTGGCAACCACGCTTGAAGGCTTTCAAATGGCCAAGAGCGGGCGCGGCGGCGCGGCGCTGGCAACGGCGGCGATCGGCTCATTCATCGCGGGTACGATCTCGACACTCTTGATCACGTTTGTCGCGCCGGTTGTCGCGGATGTCGCGCTGTTGTTCCAGCCTGCCGATTATTTTGCGCTCACCGTGCTGGCGTTTGTCAGCGTGACGGCGCTGGTTGGCCGATCGCTGCTACGTGGGCTGATCAGTCTGTTCATCGGCTTATTTATGGGGCTGATGGGCATTGACGTGCTGAGCGGACAAACGCGCTTCACCTTTGGCTTGCCGCAACTGCTCGACGGCATCGACATTGTGGTGGTGGCGGTCGGTCTGTTTGCCGTGGGAGAGGCGCTGTATGTCGCGTCGCGGCTGCGGCACGATCGCGAGGAGATTGTGCCGATTCGCGGCAGCATCTGGATGACGCGCGAAGAGTGGCGGCGCTCGTGGCGGCCCTGGCTGCGCGGCACGCTGATCGGCTTTCCACTCGGCGCGCTGCCGGCAGGCGGAGCCGAAATTCCAACCTTCTTGAGCTACAGCTTAGAAAAACGCTTGTCGAAGCATAAAGCCGAGTGGGGGCGCGGCGCGATCGAGGGCGTGGCCGGGCCGGAAGCGGCCAACAATGCGGCGTTTTCCGGGGTGCTCGTGCCGCTGCTAACGCTCGGCCTGCCGACCTCGGCAACCGCTGCGATTTTGCTGGTCGCTTTTCAAATCTACAATCTGCAGCCTGGGCCGCTCCTGTTCACCAACGCGTCCGATCTGGTCTGGGGCTTGATCGCGAGCCTTTATATCGGCAATGTGATGCTGCTGATCCTGAACTTGCCGCTGATTCGCATCTGGATCAAGATTCTGGCCATCCCGCGATCGCTGCTCTACGCAGGCATTTTGGTCTTTGCAACGCTGGGCGTGTACAGCATTGCCAACGACATGATCGATGTGCTGGTGATGTACGCGATTGGCGTGGTCGGCTTTTTCATGCGGCGCTATGATTTTCCGGTTGGGCCAACGGTGCTCGGCGTGATCTTGATGCCGCTGGCCGAGGCGCAGTTCCGGCGCGCCCTATCGATCAGCCAGGGCAATCTGGCAGTCTTTGTCACGCGCCCGCTGTCGCTGACGATTCTGCTGGCGGCGCTGGCAGCGCTCGTGCTGCCATATCTCCCGGCGCTGATCGCACGGCTGCGTGGACAACATCCGCAGCAAGGGCGGCTGGTATTCGGCGAAGGCAAAGAAGATTAAGCTCGGCTGCGCGGGGCGATCGCTCCGGCTGCACGAAGATGGATCGGCGCACAAAGAATTGACGACGCTTAGACCGGCACGATTTGCAGGCCACGCTGCCGCAGCGCAAGCGCCACGCCGGCCTGGAGATCTGAGCGCGTGATGATCCCGCTGAGGTCCACGCCTAGCGACACCAGCGTATGCGCGACCTCGGGCTTGATCCCGACCAGCATACAGCTTGCGCCCAGCAGACGCGCCGCCTGTGTTACCTGGATAATATGATTGGCCACGCCGGTGTCGATCAGCGCGACACCCGTCACGTCCAGAATCACCACCGAGGATCGCTCGCGCTGGATACTGTACAGCACGGTCTCCATCAGCTGACCGGCGCGGCCCGTGTCGATGTTGCCGATCAGCGGCAACACCAGAATGCCATTGTAGACCGGAATCGCCGGCGTAGACAGCTCGCGCACGGTTTCCAGCAGGCGCTGCTGCACGATCGCGGCGGCCTCCAGCTCTTCGATCTGGCGCTGGCGCTCGCTGTCGTCTTTGATGCGGGTGAGCGTTGAGGTGAGCTGCATAGCAAACAAGCTCAGCAGCGTCAGCTCCTCGTCGGGCTGCATATCGTTATTGGTGCCCACGCCGATCACGCCGAGGATCCGTGAGGACGATCCAAACGGCACCTGCACAGCAGAGCGCAGCTTGGTATCCTGCGCATCATCGCCCCAGCCCTCTTCCTCAGCCACAGCAACCGCATCGATCACGACGTTGGGATGTCCGCTCAGCGCCACGCGCACCAGATCATGGTCGGAGTCCAGGGGAAAAACCAGCGTTTGGGGCGTATCGTCAAGCAGGCCGATGCCGGCACCGGAGCGGCCACGCAGCACACCGGCAGAACGATCGATCAGCGCAATCAATGCATTGGCATAGCCAATCTGTTGGACCAGCCCATCGACGGTAATCTGGAACGCCTGCGCCTCTGTGTCTGCCCGCATAAGCTCTTCGCCAATGCGGTACAGCGCAACCACACGGTCGAGCGACACGCGAATATCGCCCGTAGCTGATGAGCGTTCGGGAAGCAACGATACAGGCAAGGATGAAGCGATCATGGAAGCCTCCAGAGGTCCAGATAGAGCATTGTAGCGCAGGATTTAGACGATCTCAATTGCCCTTAATCCCGAACAATTATAGGAACTTCGCTGGTAGCACTGTAGCACACGGCGTGGTATAATATACACCGGCAGCACAAGGCTGCCCATCTTTGTGCCTTTTGCCCTCGGCCCTGTGCCGAGTTTTTTTAATGATACGTGTGTGGGAACTGCTACGAATCTGCCCTCCTGGACACGTACGATCGTAATCATCAGTATGCAGCGTACAGACATTCGCAACATCGCCATCATCGCTCACGTCGACCACGGCAAGACCACGCTGGTTGATGCCATGCTCAAACAAAGCCGAATTTTCCGCGAAAATCAGCAGATTGCCGAGCGCGTGATGGACTCGAACGCCCTGGAGCGTGAGCGCGGCATCACGATTCTGGCGAAAAATACCGCGATCTCGTATCGCGATGTCAAAATCAATATCGTCGATACTCCCGGCCACGCCGATTTCGGCGGCGAGGTCGAGCGCGTGATGAACATGGTCGATGGCGTGCTGCTGCTGGTCGATGCGGTCGAAGGGCCGATGCCGCAGACCAAGTTCGTGCTGCGCCAGGCGCTTCAGCGCGGCCTCAAGGCGATCGTGGTGGTCAACAAGATCGATCGCGCCAACGCCCGGCCCAACCATGTGATCAACGCCACCTTCGATCTGTTCATTGACCTTGGCGCGACCGAGGAGCAGGCCGAGTTTCCGATCATCTATACCAGCGCGCTGACCGGCGCGTCGAGCCTGGACCACAACGAGATGACCGATACGCTGGAGCCGCTCTTCGAGAAGATCCTTTCGGAGCTGCCCGGCCCGGAGGTGGACGTGGAAGGCCCGACGCAGATGCAGGCCACGCTGCTCGGCTACGACGACTACAAAGGCAAGATCGTGATCGGGCGGCTCAACAGCGGCACGATCCGCCGCAACCAGAGCGTTGTGCGCATCAAGGCCGACGCATCGATGCAGCCGCTCAAGGTCGCGCAGGTCTTCACCCACCAGGGCTTGCAGCGCATCGAGGTCGAAGAGGCCAGCGCCGGCGATATTATCGCGCTGACGGGTCTGAGCGAGGTCGGTATTGGCGATACGATCGCTGATCCCAACGATGCGCGCCAGCTCCCGCCGATCACGGTTGAAGAGCCCACCGTGCGCATGACCTTCGGCGTCAACACCAGCCCGTTCTCGGGCCGCGAGGGCACGTTCGTCACGTCGCGCAAGATCCGCGAGCGCCTCTACCAGGAAGTTGAGCGCGACGTTGCTCTGCGCGTCTCCGACACCGACTCAGCCGAGACGTTTCTGGTGGCGGGCCGTGGTGAGCTGCACCTGGGCATTTTGATCGAGAACATGCGCCGCGACGGCTACGAGTTCCAGGTCAGCAAGCCCGAGGTGATTCTCAAGGAGATCGACGGCAAGCTGCACGAGCCGGTTGAGCTGGTCGAGATCGAGGTCAGCAGCACCTACCAGGGCGTGGTCGTCGAGCTGATGGGCCAGCGCAAAGGCCAGATGCGTGACATGAAGATCCGCGAAGACGGCAGCGTCCACTACGTGTATCTGGTTCCCACGCGCGGCCTGCTGGGCTTCCGCCAGCAGTTCCTGACCTCGACCCGTGGCGAAGGCATCATGAACTCGCTGCTGGCAGGCTACGAGCCCTACGCCGGCGAGATCCAGACCCGCAGCAACGGCTCGCTGATCGCCTGGGAGCCGGGCCAAGCCACGACCTACGGCCTGCACGCGGCGCAAGAGCGCGGCCAACTCTTCGTTCCGGCGGGCACCGAGGTCTACGAGGGCATGATCGTCGGGCAGCACATCCGCGAGAGCGATCTTGAGGTCAACGTGTGCCGCAAGAAACACCTGACCAACATCCGCAACTCGGGCAGCGAGGAGGCGCTACGCCTCGAAACACCGCGCGACCTGTCGATCGATGACGCGATCGAGTATCTGGCCGAGGACGAGCTGCTGGAAGTGACGCCGATCGGCTTCCGCCTGCGCAAGCGTCTGCTCTCGAAGCACGATCGCAGCCGTCAGGCGAGCATTGCGAAGCATCGAGGGTAACGAGAGAACCTAGAACCCAGAACCTAGAACCTAACGAACAAGAGAACAAAATAGAGCGAAGAGTCGAGGATCAAGAACGAGAGCGAGCAAGCTCAATGTCTTGATCCTCGATTTTTTGGATTGCGTAGGATTCTCTTGAAAATTGAGACGCAAAGGGCTATTTCAGTCCGCTTTTTGTCTGCACGGTGGAAGCATGCTCAGAAAGATATTTAACAAGATTCGTCTCCTGATCATAGGCTGGAGCAGAAAGGATCAGCATAGGCTTCCGTCGCACCAGGAGTCGTTCCTAGGGTACTTAAGGGCCAGCCACGTACACGTGTTTGATCGGACAGAGCTTAATGAAATTCTACTGAGTATCTATATCATCATTTGGCGAGCGGTTCGGGATCAGGCTGATACCTTAACCCTGACGACCAATGCGTTCATATGGAGTCGCGCAGGCATCGCGATTGGTCATTTTGACACGACACCGAGTGGAGCGTGGAGCACGAGTTATGCGCAAGAATTTAAGAAATTGCTTCAGCGTGATGAGAGGGTTCGGAACCATCTTCAACGCATACAAACGACGCCCGAAGCACACGTGTACCGCATTCTGATCGATTCATCTCAGGAGTAGTCGGCAAAGTGAGGACGCTTGCTTGTGAAATCCTCCATATTGCCTGGATCGGCTTGAAAATCGCGAGGTCGATCGTTAATTCTCGATCAAGCCAATCTGCTTAAACACGAAGAACCTAGAACCTGGACATTTCCGGTTCTAGGTTCTAAGTTCTAGGTTCTTTCGTTACTCGGCGTTGTCGATCTGTGCGCGCTGGAGACCGCCGCTGAAATCGACATAGATCGACTTCCACTCGCAGAACACGTCGAGCGCCTGTGTGCCGCCTTCGCGGTGACCGTTGCCCGTCGCCTTGGTGCCGCCGAAAGGCAGATGAATCTCAGCGCCGATCGTCGGGGCGTTGACGTAGACGATGCCGGTGTCGAGATCGCGCATGGCGCGGAAGGCCTGGTTGACGTCCTGCGTGTAGATCGAGGACGAGAGGCCGTACTTCACGCCGTTGGCGACCTCGATCGCCTCGTCCAGGCTGTCGACCGGGATGATCGCCGTGACCGGGCCGAAGATCTCCTCCTGGGCGATCCGCATCGAGGCCTTGACATCGCCGAAGATCGTGGGCTGGTGGAAGAAGCCGTACTGGTAATTGCCGTCGGTGAGCCGCTCGCCGCCCGTGACGACGGTCGCGCCCTCCTGCTTGCCGACCTCCACGTAGTCGCACACGATCTTGTACTGATCGGCGTTGATCGACGGGCCCATCGTCACGCCCTCGTCGAGACCGCTGCCGATCGTGATCGACTCGGCCTTGGCGGCCAGCTTGCGGCCCAGCTCATCGGCCACCGAGCGATGGGCGATCAGCCGCGACGAGGCGGTGCAGCGCTGGCCCGTGGTGCCGAACGCGCCCCAGACCACGCCCTCGACCACCAGATCCAGGTCGGCGTCGTCCATAACGATGATGCCGTTCTTGCCGCCCATCTCCAGCGACACATGCTTCATGGTCTCGGCGGCAACCTTGGTGATGTGCTGGCCGACAGCGGTCGAGCCGGTGAACGATACGACCTTGACGTCGGGATGGCGCACCAGCGGCTCGCCGGCCTCGGGGCCGTAGCCGGTGACGATATTGATCACACCTGGCGGCAGTCCGGCGTCGACAAGGCACTGCACAAAGTTATAGGTCGAGATCGGCGCGTCCTCGGCGGGCTTGATCACCACGGTGTTGCCCAGGATCAGCGCGGGCAGAATCTTCCACGACGGGATCGCCATCGGGAAGTTCCAGGGCGTGATCAGGCCACAAACGCCCAGCGGCACGCGCACGCTCATCTGAAACTTGTTCGGCATCTCCGAGGGCGTGGTCTGGCCGTAGAGCCGCCGGCCCTCGCCCGCGATGAAGTAGAGCATGTCGATCGCTTCTTGCACATCGCCGCGCGCCTCGGTGATTACCTTGCCCATCTCGCGGGTCATATCGCGGGCGGCCTGCTCTTTGCGCTGGCGCAGCAGCTCGGCGGCCTTGAACAAGATCTCGCCGCGCTTGGGAGCCGGCGTCAAGCGCCAGGACTCGTAGGCGCTCTTGGCGGCCTGCACAGCGGCGTCGATATCCTCGGCGTTCGACTGTTGAAACACGCCGACAACTTCGCGTGTATCCGCCGGATTCGTGCTTTCAAAGGTCTGACCGGTCACACTGGCGACCCACTCGCCGCCGATCAGGTTCTTGTAGGTCTGAGGCTCGGACATCAGTGTCCCTCCTTATGGTTAGTTGAGTGAAAATCCGCTAGCGATTATAGCACGGCTTCTGCTCCGCTGGTGCTCACCTGAATCGACAAGCAGGGAACGTTTGTGCTAGGATCGGATCAGCACTGCGCTGACTTCTGCCGGCTCTACCAAGCACCTGTGAGGTTAAGATGACGACCGACTACAACCAGATCGGAGCGGCCTTTGGCGAGACCAAGGGCACGTCGATGAAGCTGTACGCCGAACGCTGGATGATGTTCAACGCCCTGGGCGATGTGAGCGGCAAAGCGGTCCTGGATCTGGCGTGCGGCGACGGCGACTATCTGCGCGCGATCAAGCAGCTCGGCGCGGCGCGAGCGGTCGGCGTGGATATCTCCGAAAAGATGATCGAGCTGGCGCGTGCTCAGGAAGCGCAGCAGCCGCTGGGCATCGAGTACCATGTGCGGAATGTCGCCCAGCTTGAGCCGCTGGGCGAGTTCGATATTATCACCGCTGTGTACTTGCTGGTCTACGCCGCTACCGAGGAAGAGCTGACCAATATGTGCCGGGCGATCGCCGCCAATCTCGCGCCGGGTGGCCGCTGTATCGCCGCGCTGACCCATCCCGATGTGACCGAGGAGCATCTGGCGGCGGCTCAGACTACCGGCGTTACGATTGTGCCCAACGAGCCGATCCGGAACGGCAGCACGATCACGATCACGATCCCCTTGCCCAGCGGCGAGATCCAGCTGCTCAACTATCTTTGGACCCGCGAAACCTACGAGCGGGCGCTGAAAGCGAGCGGCTTCAACACGATCCACTGGCATCCGGTTGCCGTCGATCCTGAGGGTATTCGCAGATTCGGCGCGGAGTACTGGCAGGCGTTTTTGGCCCACCCACCGATCGCGATCGTCGAGTTTCAGCGCTAGCATAGGAGCCGGCACATGAGCAATCTTCTGGAATCAGCGCAAACCTTTATCGTCAACAACGCGCGGCTGCTGGAACGCCAGCGCCTGGCCTATCTGCTCGGCAGCGGCAGCCGTCAGCAGGTGCTGGCCGCGCTGCTGGGCTACCAAAATCCCGACGGCGGCTTCGGCAACGCGCTAGAGCCCGACAAGCGCACCAGCACTAGCCAGCCGATCGATCAAGAGCTGGCGCTGCGCGTGCTCGACGAGATCGACGGCGAGTTCGAGGTTGCGCGGCGCATCTGCGATTTTTTGGAAACGATCACCACTGACGAGGGCGGCGTGCCGTTTGTGCTGCCCACGGTTCGCGATGCACCGCGCGCCGAGTGGTGGAACACCGACAGCGACGCACCGCCCGCTACGATCAACCCGACGGCAGGTATTGCCGGGCTGCTGTACAAACAGGGCGTCGAGCATCGCTGGCTTGAGCGCGCGACGGCGTTTTGCTGGCGGCAGATC
>JAFAYS010000726.1 GCA_019240175.1 Chloroflexota bacterium
CGGCAAGCCGATCGAGCGCTACCGGTTTATCCAGCAGATCAATCGCATCTTTCGCGGCGAATCGGTCTGGGAGCCAACCTAAGCGCTCGTCCAGGTTTAGCGAGTTGTCCGCGATCAACGAGAGCTAGCCCGGCCACTGCCAGCAGCGCAGACGCCAATCGTGGCCTTCGACGACCACTGCGGCAAGGAAGCCGTCGCCGGGGAACAGCTCGCGCAGCAGCCAGCGCGACGCCTCATCCTCGACTCTGCGTGTGGCCAGCAGCTCAGCCGGCTCGCCCGGCACCAGCGAAACATCGAAGCAATCCAGCGGCATCGACAGCCCTTCGCCGATCGCCTTGATATAGGCTTCTTTACGCGTCCAGCAGGTAAAGAAAGCCTCGGTCTGGATCTCCTGGGGCAGCGTGTGCAGCACCGCGTTTTCGTTGGCCGAGAAAAACTGCCGCGCGATCTGCGGGAGATCGCTCAGCTCACGAATGCCCTCGATATCGACGCCGACCTCACGATTGCGCGTCACGGCACACAGCGCCATCCCGGCTGAGTGTGACAGATTGAAGCGCAGCGTATCGCCACCGGTTGTTTCGGCGAGCGCGGGCTTGCCATACGAGGTATAGGTGAACTGTAGCTGACTCGGCGCAAGACCAGCGTAGCGGCTTAAGATCATGCGCAGCGCACCGCGACCAACTGTGAAGTGCTTTTGATCGCGCTCGAAGTAGAAGCGCTTGGCGCGGGTCGTCTCGTCGGGAGCGAGCACTTGCGCGTAGTGCTGAAGCCGCCAGTCCGGCTGATCCAGCGCGATGCGCCAGATATGCACATCTTCGGGCTCCAGAACCAGATTCGACGGCGGTGTATCCCATTGTGTACTGCGATCGGTCATAGTATGTTCTTTCTACTCCTGAAGTCGGCCCTACGGGCAAACAAAGGAATAAGAGTGAGATTTGCTTTGGTTCGTTTGGTTTTCGGTTCTAGGTTCAGGCCCTCACCCCCTACCCCCTTCCCCGCGCTCAGCCAGGCTTCTGGCTTCGCTGCCGCAAGCGAGGGGGAAGGATGGAGCCTGTTTGTTCTTTGTTCTCTGTTCTTTGTTCTTCGTTCTTTAGTTCGTTAGGTTCTGGGTTCTAGGTTCTAGGTTCTTCAAACTATAGCATACAATAACCATCAGCCGTAGAGCATCCCAAGCATACGCAAACATGACCGATAGCTCAAATTGTGTTACTACATAATGTGGTAAGATCGCAACACATAACACATGAGGAGCACAGAGTTGGCGCTTCGGATCATTCAAGTCGGCATGGCAGCCTGGGGCACAACATGGGCGGCGATCGTGCAGCGTTCGCCGGAGACAGCGCTCGTCGCTTGTGTCGATCCCAACCCCGTAGCACTCACCGCAATCTCAGCCGATCCCACAATCGCCCGCTTTGGGTCGCTTGAGGAGGCGTTGCAAGCCGTCGAGGCGGATGCCGTGCTGATCACGGCGGCGGTTACGGCGCATGTGCCGCTGGCGCTGACCGCGCTGGCAGCGGGCAAGCATGTGCTGCTTGAAAAACCGTTCGCGCCCACGCTGGCCGAGGCTGAGCAGGTTGTCGCCGTCGCCGCTGCCACGCAGCGCACGCTGATGATCAGCCAGAACTATCGCTTCTTCCCCGCGCCGCGCACCGTCGCCGCGCTGGTTCGCGGCAATGTGCTGGGCCAAATCGGCAGCATCACGATCGATTTTCGCCAGAACGCCGCCGCGCTCTTGCCGCCCGAGCACGCGCTGTTTCAGATGCGCCAGCCGCTGCTGGCCGAGATGGCCGTCCATCACTTCGATCTGCTGCGCATGATCCTTGACGACGAGGCGACTCAGGTCAGCTGCCATACCTGGAGTCCCCCCTGGAGCGCACTGGCGGGTCCGGCGGCGGCTACCGCGACGATCACCTGCGCCAACGGCACCGTGATCAACTACCGGGCGAACTGGGCCAGCTCCGCACCGGCGACGCCCTGGGCCGGCGTGTGGCGCATGGAATGCGAAGGCGGCGAGATCGCCTGGACGAGCCGCAACGGACGCGATGCCAGCGCCGATCTGGTGGTTATGCGACGCTACGGCGAGGCGGCGCGACGCGTAGTTTTGCCAAAATTTCGACAATTAGGACGCGAAAGTTGTCTCGCCGCGTTTGTGCGCGCGATCCGCACCCGTCAGCAGCCGGAGTGCTCAGGCCGCGATAATCTGGGCACGATCGCGCTGATGCAGAGCGCGATCGCCGCCGCCAGATCGGGCCAGACCGTCGCGCTGCCGCCCACAGTGGTCAGCCCGCTCTGGTCGTACAATCCAGCCTCGTGGCTGAGCCGCCTGCGCGCGAATAGCATCCTCTAGCGGTTGCGGACGGCGACCAGCTGTGCTACGCTCCCCGGCAGCTTATAGCCTTGAGAGTTTGACATGTCCCGCGATCAGCTAGACGAATTCCGCAACCTTGTGCTTCATGATCCCGAGCTTCAAACACAGCTCCGCTCGATCGCCGACCGGCGCGCATTTATCGAGCGGCTGCTTCAGCTTGGCGCAGAGCGCGGCTACCAGCTCACGGCTGAGCAGATCGAGACCGCGCTGGCCGAGGCCCGTCGCGCTTGGAGCCGCAGCCGGAGCGTGCGCTGATGCTGCCGGATCTCAGCGGCTGGCTGCCGATTCGGCTCGACTGGCAGCAGGATCAGCCGATGCTCGACTGGTGCTACTTCGGCGAGCGCCACTTGACCGAGCCCTTCTTCGACCAGACGATCGACGTGGCGCTGCGCCAGCCCTTTAATCTACTGTTTCGCCACCAGACGCCGCTAGCCGCCCTGGCTGAGCTGCACGATCGCGATCCAGGGCTGCCGCCGTCCGGCTTTGTTTTTCATGTTTCGCGCTGTGGCTCGACGCTGGTAGCCCAGGCGCTGGCCGCGCTGCCGCAGAATATCGTCGTGGCAGAGGCCGGGACGATCGACGGTGTGTTGCAGGCGCACTATCACGATCCGGCGATCAGCGATCAACAGCGAATCGCCTGGCTGCGCTGGATGGTTGGGGCCTTTGGCCGGCCACGCGCGGGGCAGGAGCGCCATCTGATCGTCAAGTTCGACTCCTGGCACACGCGCGATCTACCGCTGATTCGCCGCGCCTTTCCCGATGTGCCCTGGATCTTTGTGTACCGCGATCCGATCGAGGTGCTGGTCTCGCACCAGCGCATGCCAGGCCTTCAGATGGTGCCGGGTCTGGTCGATCCGCGCGCGCTGGGCCTCGATCCCGCCACGATCTTTGAGATGCCACAGGGCGAGTACCGCGCGCGCGTGCTGGCGGGCATCTACTACGCGGCGAGCGAACACATACCGGCACTGGGCGGCAGGCTGGTGCCCTACCACACGCTGCCGGGCGCGATCTGGCAATTGCTGCTGGACGAGTTCAAGATCGAAGCTAGTGCCGCCGACGTCGAGCAGATGCGCCAGGCTGCTCAGCGCAACGCCAAACGCCCCACGCAGGTCTTCGCCGACGACACCGGCGACAAGCAGCAGGCCGCCACGGATGAGTTGCGCGACTTGTCGGATCGTTGGGTACGCCCGCACTACGAGCGGCTCGAAGCACTCTATCGCCAGCAGAACGGCTGAGATCGATCGACACGACGAAGGGCGCGTACCGCTTGGTACACGCCCTTTTTTGATTCAAGCCAATTGTCGCCTAAGGCACCGCCGCACCGTTGGGCCGCGCTACCAGGATGATGCTTGAGCGCGCCTGGACGTTGTAGCTGGTCGTGGTAACTTTCAACAGCTGCTGCTGGTTCCAGTCGGTGATCGCCGGATTGTAGTAGATGTTGCCATAGCTTTCGGCAGTCGATGCCGTATTGGCGAGGACGTACCACTGCTTGCCGTTGGGCGCGGTCGGCAGCTGGAAGCTCAGATCCGTCCAGTAGCCGTTGTGCGCCACGTAGATGTCGGGCGCGTCGGCGCTGCCGTTGGTCTCAGCCGCCGAGCCGTCAAGCAAGAAGGCCAGCGTCCGTGACGTTGCGGACCAATCGGGCGTATCGGGAGTGACGCCGTGCCAGGTCAGATCGCGATAGCCGTCGCCGTCGCCGTCGGTCTCGTCGAAGCGCACACTGCGGCGCAGCGCAGGATGCGCCTTACGGAAAGCGATCAGCTTGCGGAAGAACTGGAAGGTGCCGGCGTGCGTGGTTTTGTTGGTCCAGTTGAGCCAGCCGCAGGTATTGTCGGCCATGTAGGCGTTGTTGTTGCCGTTCTGCGTTTGGCGGAACTCGTCGCCGGCCACAAACATCGGCACGCCCTGATCGACCATGAGATGCGTGGCAAAGTTGCGGATCTGCCGCCGCCGCAAGGCGTCGTCGCCGCCGCTGTCCCAGCTGTCGTTGTCGTTGCTGCCGCTGTTGGGATCGGCACCCGTGGGATTGCACGCGCCGATGCCGTTCTGCTTGGTGTTGTACGAAACCAGATCGTTGAGCGTGAAGCCGTCGTGCGCCGTGACAAAGTTAACGCTCTCCGGCGGCGCGCCAAAGCCGATCTCGTTGGAGGTGATCGCGGTGCCCAACTTGCCGACCTGATCCGCGTCGCTCTTGACGAAGCGGCGGGTCGTGTCGCGCATCTTGCCGTTCCACTCGTACCAGCCGTCCGGGAACTGCCCGACGCCGTAGCCTTTGGTATCCCAGGCCTCGGCGACCATCTTCACGCCGCGCGTTTTGCCCAGCGCCGCGATGTCGCGCAGCGTCTGCGCGTTGCTGTTGAAATCACGCCCGTCGTTGCCTTCGCGACCCAGCTCGTAGGCCAGATCGAAGCGAAAGCCGTCGACGTGCATCTCGTCGGTCCAATACTTCAGGCTATCGATGATCATGCGCCGCGCGGCTGCCCGGCTGGCGTTGACGTTGTTGCCGACACCGGTCGATTCCCAGTAGAGCGCCTTGTTATCGTCAAGCGTGTAGTAGTTCTGGTTATCGATGCCGCGCAGGTTGAAGTACTTGACGCCGCCATCGCTCTGCACGCCTAGCTCAGCCGTGTGATTGAAGACCACATCCAGCCAAACCTCGATGCCCTCCGCATGCAGCGCCTTGACCATTTGCTTAAACGCGGCGACCTGCTGGCCCGAGGTTTGGGTGCAGGCGCTCATGTCGCTGCACAAGTACTCACGGTTGGGCGCGAAGAACTGCGTCGTGATGTAGCCCCAGTAGCTGACGCGATCGGCGGTTGCGCCCTGGCTGGCGATCGGATCGTCGAACTGCGGAAACTCATGCACCGGCAGCAGCTCGACCGCGGTCACGCCCAGCTCTTTGAGATGCGCCGCCTTGGCCGCGAAGCCGCCGTAGGTGCCGCGCAGCGTGGTCGTCATGCTGGTGTCGTTGCGGGTAAAGCCGCGCAGATGCACCTCGTAGATCACCGAATCTTTCATCGGGATGCTGGGCTTGGCCTCGCCGGTCCAATCGAAGGCCGGATCGACCACGATCGACTTGGGCGCGTGCGGCGCGCTGTCCACAAAGCCGTAGCTATCGTTGCCGCCGAGGTAGGAGCTGGCGTAGTGCGTCTGTCCACCGACAGTCACACGCGCAACCTCGCCGCTGACGGCGCGGGCGTACGGATCGGTCAGCAGCTTGTTGGGATTGAAGCGATTACCCGCCGCGTCGACATGCGTGATAAAGCCAGTGGTGCCGGTCTTGGGTGTGCCGGGCGTCCAGCCGCTCACGTACTGCCAGTTCGGACCCCACAGCCGGTAGCCGTAGAACGTGCCCGCGCCGATGCTAGGCACCGTCACGCTCCACACATTGGTCGCGGTGTCTTTGGTCAGCAGATGCTTGCTGCTGGCGGTTGAGGCCGTCGCCGAGGAGAAGATCGATAGCTCGACGCGCGTGGCGTACTGCGAGAAGAGCGTAAACTTCACGCCGCCAGTGACGATATGCGATCCCAGCGGCGGCAGCGGCGTGCCGGTCGCGGCCTGATTCCACACATTGTTGACACCCGTCGAGCCGGCGCTGGGCACAGTGTAGCTACGATTGGCGATACTTTCCCAGGTAGTGGTGCTGCCCTGACGCACGATAAATTTGTACTGGATCGCCTGGCCCGCGCTAGCGCTGAAGTCTACCCAGCCACTCCAGGTATCGCTGTCGATCCAGGTCAGCTTGACGGCGTTGGCGACGTTCCAACTGCCTAGCTCGGCAACGCTGCCCGAGATATACACATCCTGGCCCAGGCTGGTCACGATGCCATCGACCGTAAAGTCCACGCGCACAGCGCCAGCAACCTGAATCGTGGCCTGCCGCTGCGCTGCCGCGACTGGTGCCGGTGACTCCGCCGCGTACGTCGCGACGCCGGGAACGCTCGCCAGCAGCAATCCGATCAAGGCCAGCAGTGCAAATAATCGACGCCGTCGTCCGTATGAGCGCATCATTGTCTCCTGAGAGAGTTAAGGAACAAATGAACAAACAAACAAGGGAACAAAGACGAGTAGAACGAGAACCAAAAACCAAATAAAAGATCAAAGCAACAAACGAACAGTGCAAATTTTCCCCTTTGTTCTTTTGTTCGCTTGTTCCTTTGTTTGCCCGTAGGGCAGATAGTGAGGGCCTTCAAAACCGGCAACTT
>JAFAYS010000770.1 GCA_019240175.1 Chloroflexota bacterium
GCTACGAACGGGCCGCGCGGATGCGGCGCGGGAAACTGATCGGCCTGGGATTGTAGCTGCGCCTGGTTAACCTGCAAGCTTGAGCGAATGCGGCCAAGGATGCGCGATCGTGAGTCGTTCATGGTCACAGCTCCATCTGCTTACGACGTTTGGCCCAGCGCTCGTGGAAGCTTTCATTGGCGAAGGGCGGAAAATCGCGGCCACTGGTCCAGGCATCCAGCGGCGGCGGCAGATGCCGAATCCGCCCGCGTCGCGCCAGCATTTTGAGCCCAACCCGCGAAAGTTTGCCGCCGATCTTGTACAGGCCGCGCGCGCTCATGCCGATGCGCCAGGCTTTCATGCCCAGCTGCTCGCCCAGCGGCGCGCCGACCTGCTGCACGACATCGCGGCGCAGCTTGAGCAGATAATCCGGCAGCGGAATGCGCACGGGGCAGGCTTCCTGGCACGCGCCGCACAGGCTGCTGGCGTAGGGCAGCCATTTGTTATCGTCGTTCAGGCCGTCAAGGTTGGGCGTCAGCACCGCGCCGATCGGGCCGGGATACACCGCGCCGTACGCGTGGCCGCCGATCTCGCGATACACCGGACACACATTGAGACACGCGCCGCAGCGAATACAGTAGAGCGACTCGACGTACTCCGAGCCGAGGATGCGCGAGCGCCCGTTGTCGAGCAGCACCAGATGAAACTCTTCGGGGCCGTCGGTCTCGTCCGCACGTCCGGGGCCGGTGACGAAGTTGGTGTACACGCTGAGCTTCTGGCCGCTGGCCGAGCGCGCCAGCACTTGCAGCAGCGGCAGCAGATCGTCCATCGTCGCCACCGTGCGCTCGATGCCCATCAGCGCGACATGGATGCGCGGCGCGGTCGAGGTCAGCCGCCCGTTGCCCTCGTTCTCGATCAGCACGATCGTGCCGGTCTCGGCCACGCCAAAGTTGACGCCGGTGATGCCCATGTCGGCGCGCAGATATTCCAGCCGCAGCGCCTCGCGGGCCGCCTTGGTCAGCGCGGTCACCTCGTGCGACGGCTCCATGCCCAGCTTGTCCTGAAAAAGCTGCGCGACCTGCTCCTTGGTCCAGTGGACGGCGGGCGCGAGAATATGCGACGGCGTTTGTCCGGCCAGCTGAATGATGTACTCGCCGAGATCGGTCTCCACCACGCGCACGCCGGCCTCTTCCAGGGCGTGGTTCAGGTGGATCTCCTCGGAGGCCATGCTTTTGCCCTTGACGATACTTTTGACATCGCGGGATTTCACCAGATCCAGGATGATTCGCCGCGCGTCGGCACCGTCCCAGGCCCAGTGAACATGACCACCCGCTGCCTCGACGTTGGTCTGGAGCTGCTCAAGGTAATGATCCAGCTTCGCCAGGGCACGGGCGCGGGCTGCACGTGCGCGATCGCGAACCTCGTCGCTGTTGACCAGATTATCGATCGCCGCCGAGCGCTGCGCCATGAAGCGCACCATCGCCCGATCGAGCGCGGTTTTGAGCTGGGCGTCATGCAATGCCACGTCAGCGCGTTCGTAGAAATTGAGAGGTTGAGCTGTCATAGCAGTCCTTTATGCTCCCTGCGGCGCGACAGAAGACGCTTCCGAGCCGGTTTGCAGCGCGCCGAGCTCGCCGCCCGCCAGCACCTGCGCGATATGCAGCGTCCGGCAGCGCGATCCTTCGCGGCTGAGCCGCCCGTTGATCTGCGTCATGCAGCTGGCGTCACAGGTCACGGCGTAGTCGGCTCCAGTCGCGGCGATCGCGGCGGCTTTATCGCGCACCATCGCCTCCGAGATATGCCCGAGCTTGATCGCGAACAGTCCGCCAAAGCCGCAGCAGCGCTCGGCCTCGGCCATCTCCACGACCTGTGCGTCGGCCACGTTGGCCAGCAGCGCGCGGGGCTGATCTTTGAGCTTCAGCTCGCGCAGGCCGTGACATGCGTCGTGGACCGTGAGCGTGGCCGGGAAGCGCGCACCCACGTCGGTGACGCCGAGCACATCGACCAGGTATTCCGCAAACTCGTAGGTGCGACCGGCCAGGTCCAGCGCGGCGGCGTGCAGCGCCGGATGATCCGCGAAAAGCTCGGGATAATAGTGACGGATCATCGTCGCGCACGAGCCCGACGGTGTGACAACATCGCCGCAGCCG
>JAFAYS010000980.1 GCA_019240175.1 Chloroflexota bacterium
AAAGCATTGTCGCGTTGGTCTTGATGCCCAGCGAATGCGCGATGCCGTGAATCTCCAGCCAGCCGTTGCCGTCGACTTTCTCGGGGCAGATCTTGCGCCGCACATCGTGATGGAAGATCTCCGCGCCGCCGCCCGGCATCGCATCCAGACCCGCTTCTTTCAGGATCTTGAGCGTCTCGTGCCAGGAAAGCTTGGAAACCTCGGCCATGTAGTCGATCTCGACGGCAGTAAAGGCTTTGACATGCACCGTCGGAAAATCGCGCTTCAAGGCCGAGCAGATCTCGGCGTAGTACTCGACGCCCAGATCCGGCACCAGGCCGCCGACAATATGAAACTCCGAGGTGCGGTCGGTGTAGGTTTTATGGGCACGCGCAACCATCTCTTCCGTCGAGCGGATAAACGCGTCGGGATCGTTGAGGTTGCGGCGGAATGAGCAGAAATTACAGTGCAGCGCACACACGTTGGTCGGCGTGATGCGGTGGTTCTGCACAAAATAAACGTTGTCGCCGTTGCGCTTCCGATTTACGTAATCGGCCAGCTTGCCGACCAGCAGGAGCTCATCGGAGGCGTAGAGCCGCAGCCCGTCGTCGAAAGACAGCCGCTCGCCGGCCTCGACTTTGGCGGCAATATCTTTGAGTTCGCTGTTGTTGAATGTCCAATGCATGAGGCTACCCCTCACAGTCTAGTTTGAAACTGCGTGCAGTATATCACAAAGTTGTCATAAGTTCCGAGGGTTCATCGCCTGATGCCGATCTACTCTACCGAGCGGATCGGGCTACAACCTCTGGTCGGAGCTGAGACTTGAGGACGGATCGAGCTGAAAAAGCAGGAGATCAGCGCACAGTTAGACATACAGCGCCGCGACGAAGATACCGATCATCACGAGACAGATCGCGACTTCGACCACGGTTGCCAGCAGCCAGCCGACGACAAAGCCGCCGCTCGCGCGCAGCACTTTGCGCCAGTCGCGATGCCGCAGATACTCCACGATCACAATTGCCGCGACCGAGCCGACGATCGCGCCGATCACGCCGAGGGTGAAGAGACCGATCGCGCCGCCGACAATACTCGCCACGGTCGCCCAGATCGACGCGCCGCCTTTGCTGGCACCGAGATAGCCCATCCATAGATCGGCGGTGCTGCCGATCAGCGCCAAGATCAGCAGCAACGTCAGGCTGGGCCAGCTAACCTCAACCCAGCCGGTCTGCCAGCCGTAGTAGAGCGCGCCCAGCCACACGATCGGCGGCCCTGGAATCAGCGGCAGGATCGCGCCCAGTATGCCAACACCCATGATGATCGCGGTCGCGGTCATGATCGGACTCATCGTCAGCGTATCCTTTGTAGCAGCTAGCTGCCAGTCAGCGCGGTGTCTTCCAGGCGCACAGGCGGAATCTCTTTGCTGGTTTCCAGCACGCGCTCTTGACGCGGCAGGTAATATGCGCCGGCGGAGCGCCGTGGAAACACGTGCTCGCTGACCGGAACGAAGCGCCGGACCTCGTCGAGATACATGCGCTGCGAGATGCGAATCACCTGCTCTTCGATCTCGATGATGTTGAAAGCGTTCTTGCCGCGCATCCAGCGCCGGCCACGGGTCGAAGTCGCCGTGCCGCTCTGCGCGATGATCGTGCCGGACTTGAGATCCGCCGAGGCTTCCAGCGTGTTGCCGGTAAACGAGGTATGAATATGGCCGCACAGCACGAGCTCAGCGCCGGCGCGGTCCATCGCCGCGATCGCCAGGTCCGCATTAACGATCGCCTTTTTGGCGCGATCACCCGGAGGAGCCAGCACATGATGGTGCATCACCACGACCTTGCAAACCTGCTCGGGATAGCTCTTGAGCGTTTGCTCCATCCACGCGATCTGCTCTAGCGAAAGCTTGCCGCCCTGGATCGTGAACGAGCGCGCGGTGTTCATGCCCACCACCACGGTATCCTCGCACGACCAGACCGGATTGAGGATCGGCGAGATATACTTGCGGTAGCGCGCGGTCGGCCACAGGTAGCGCGCGATCTGGTTGTACTGCGGCACGTCGTGGTTGCCCATCACAATCAATCGCGGCTGCGGCAGCTGCTCGATGTAGTCACGGGCCATGATCCACTGCGCCTGGAAATCGGCGCGCATCACCAGGTCGCCCGCAATCACCAGCAGATCGGGCTGGATCTCCTGGGCCTCGCGAATAATCAGCTCACCTCGCTCGTGGTTGAAGTACGGGCCTAGGTGAATATCCGAGATTTGCATGATCACACGGCGCATCTACTGAGTCTCTCCCTCGCTCTCGACCGGCGCGGCAGGCGAACGAACGTGCCCGCGAGCCATGGGGATCATCTCGCGGAAGACCGCGACAGCGCCACCGGCCATCACAACCAGGAGCAGCACCTTGAGCGTCGGCACAAGATACACTTCGATCCCTGTAAGCCCTTCAGCAAGCGGCACACCAGCGATTGTGCCCCATATTGTCACGAGAACCAGGCAGGCCGCGACAAACTCCATAACGCGCTCCTCGTTTGCTCTTGTAGCAGGTCGGCTAATGGTGAGGATTGTAGCATAGCTTGGCGAGCCTTTGACGGTTGCCGAGAGTTGTTCTTATACTGAGAAAGGATCTGCCAGACAATGCAATTTCTGATCCAGATAGCGAGAGCCACACAGGAGAACAATCATGGAATTGACGCTGACGACCCCGGCCTTGCTTTTTCCCGCGATTTCCTTGTTGCTCCTAGCCTATACCAATCGCTTTCTCACGCTAGCCGCGCTGATCCGTGAGCTGTATAACCGCTACAAAAACGAGCCCGACCCCAAGATCCTGGGGCAACTGGCCAACCTACGCTACCGGATCGTGATTATTCGCAACATGCAGGTGTGCGGCGTTTCAAGCTTTTTCCTCTGCGTGCTGTGCATGTTCGTGCTGTTCATCGGCGAGCCGACGCTCGGCAAATGGATCTTCGCCGGCAGCCTGATCCTTTTGCTCGTCTCGCTGGCGCTCTCCCTGCGCGAGATTCACATATCGATCGACGCGCTCACCTTGCAGATCGACGATCTGGAAGATCTGCCACATCATCCTGTGCGCAGATAGGATTTAGCGCGAACCATAGCTTTAAATAGGGTTGACAGCGCCGCCTCTGACTGGTATGGTTAACGCGGTTGGGGAGTAGCCTGCCGGTTATCCGGTGTTGCCGATCGTCAAGACAGCACGAAACGTGCTCGGTCGGTGCCAGTATGCAAACTGCGGCGAGACCACCACGACGTTTTTACGCCGTGGGGGTCTCGCCTTTTTAATACCCCGCGGCCTAGCTCAACTCAAGGAGAACTAGGCGAATGTTGGACACCGGCAACATCTGGCTCTGGGTAGGCTTTACCGTCTTCGTGCTCGGCATGTTGGCGCTCGACCTGGGCGTTTTTCATCGCAGCGCACACGCGGTCTCACTCAAAGAAGCCGGCATTTGGAGCGCAGTCTGGATCTCACTGGCGCTCGTCTTCAATGCGATCATCTATTTTAATCTTGGCCCCCAAGTTGGCCTACAATTCCTCACCGGCTATCTGATCGAGAAATCACTAAGCGTTGACAACATATTCGTATTTGTCTTGATCTTCTCGTATTTTAGCGTCCCGGCGATGTATCAACATCGTGTGCTGTTCTGGGGCATCTTTGGCGCACTGGTCATGCGCGCGATCTTGATCTGGGTAGGCGCGGCGCTGATCGAGCAGTTCCACTGGATCATCTACGTCTTCGGTGCGTTCCTGGTCTTTACCGGCATTCGTATGGCCTTCCACAAGGACGAGGAGCTGCACCCCGACGAGAATCCGGTTGTGAAGCTCTTCAAGCGCTTCATGCCGGTTGTGCCGGAGTATCACGGCCAGAGCTTCTTTGTGCGTCATGCCGGCAAGCTGGCTGCTACGCCACTGTTTGTGGTGCTGCTGCTGGTTGAAAGCACCGACCTGGTCTTCGCGCTCGACTCGATCCCGGCGATCTTCGCGATCACCACCGATCCGTTCATCGTCTACACGTCGAACGTCTTCGCGATCCTCGGCCTGCGCGCGCTGTACTTCTTGTTGGCGGGCGTCATGGACAAGTTCCGCTATCTCAAGATCGGCCTGTCGATCGTGCTGGTCTTCGTCGGCGTCAAGATGCTGATCGAGGCGCTGCACATCACGATCCCGATCGGCATTTCGCTGGGCGTGATCGCGGCGGTGATTACCGGCTCGATCCTGGCGTCGCTGTGGAAGTCCAGCCAGGAAGCCAAGATCGAAACGATCGATGCCGGGCGACACCAGAGCAATATCGGAGCCAAGTAACCGTCTCGTCGAGGGAGCATAGAGGAGAAGCACGCAGCAGGGCAATTTGCCCTGCTGCGTTTGTTTGTGCTTTTAGATCGTCCACTGGTTGTGGAGAATGCCGACCAGATACCAGGTTTGCCCCTGTTGCTCGAAGACCAGCCGCAAGCTCTGCCAGTCCAAACCCTCGTACTTCGGATCGAAGCCAGGAAAATGGTACTCGACCATGATGCTGCTCGGATCGAACTCCTCGGCGTGGTAGATCTCTTTGATCGGCTGGTTATAGCTAATCTGCGGCGCGGCGGCGAAATCGTGGCTGTACACAAAGCGCTCGAAGTAGGCCGCGAAGGTGAGATCGATCGGATCGCCGGTGCCGTCGAAGCTGCCCCAGTGACGAACCGTTGGATCGGTGAGTGCGCCGCTGAGCTGCTCGGCCTTCAAGATCACTTTATCCTCACCCATAAAGCCGTAGGGCGAAAACAGCACGCCTTTGTCGGGATGCGCCATACTCGCAAGCTGCACCATGTCGCGATTTTTGAGCGCCTCAATCGCCTGCTTGGTCGTCGGCGCGATGATCTGCTCAGCCTCGGCGGGCGAAACCTGACCTACTTGCTGTGTGGTCGGCGTCGGGCCTTGCGCGGCTGCTAGCGTGCTGACCGGCTCAGGCGGATCGGTGACGGGCGATGGAACGATTGTTAGCGTTGGCGTCGGCAACTGAGCTACGACGGTTTCTGGAACTGAGGTCGGCAAAGCGGTACTGGTCGGCGTTGCGGTTTCTGCGACTGGTGACGGAATGACCGTTGCCGTTGGCTGCGATGTGGCAGTCGGCGGCTCGGGTGCGTCCGTTGCAGCGGCCTGTGCAACAGATGTTTGAGCCGCCGGCGAATCGTTCTGCCCAACCGTCGCGGGCGCTCCACAGCCCACCAGCAGCACCAGCGCGATCAGCCACATGAGCAAATATTTCATACAAACCTCCTTGCACTTCTTAGACTCAATCGTTATGTTGAGTTTAGGGAAACACCAGGACGATGTACACAAAAAAGCTGTGAAAAAGCCATGATAGATGCCTGGCGTTCGGGCGGCATACCAGAAGCCGACCTGAGATCCAGGCCGGCTTCTAAGTAGGTATGGCTAAATCGTAATATCGTTAGGGCGTCGGCGGCTGGCTGGCGATCACACCGCGATACTCGGCATCGCCGTCGGCGGGATCATCCCAGCGCCAGGCCATCGTGCCCAGCACACCGTTCGGATAGCTCGCGCGCTCGGTCTCGATGCGGCTGACGGCGTCGTTGACATCGGTCTCGGTCAGCAGCGTCGGATCGAAGTTGGGGCCGACGCTAAACCCGACGATCACTGGCGCGGCAGGCGACAACGCGTTGGCCTCGACAATATCGTCATGGGCCGTCGCCTGGATCGTGGTGGGCGACTGATAGTAGTACATGCCGATGTAGGCGCTGGCGAAACGCACATTATTGTAGGTCGTGAAGAATTTGACATCGCCGGTGAAGGGATTGGAGCCGCTGATGCCGTTCGACGACTTCCAGCTCGCCGTGCAATTGGTGCAGCCGCCGATCAACACGTCGGGATCGTTGAGCACGGGAACCAGCTTCAGGTTATTGGTGCCGATGCGGGTTTTGAGATTGGCGTGAAACTGCCGCCACTGGTTGAAACGCGTGGTATTACGATTGTGCGTGGTACTATTCTCGTGCATCTCGAAGTCCGAGACCACGCCGACCACGTCTTTGGCGGTGCCGTTGTTGGCGTTGAAAGCGATCACATTATCGACCTCGGTGTAGAGCGCCATCTGCGCCGCCGAGCCCGAAAACTCGTCTTCCCAGTACGCGACATACACCACCATGCCGTAGCTGGCGGCCTGATCGACCAGGCGCTGGAACAACACTGTGCGCAGCGAGGTCGGACTGGGCAGGTTGTCCAGATCGGTGGGGTTGAACGAGGCAATGATTGTATCGATCTTTTTATTGCGCATCTCAAGCACGCTGGCGTCGACCAGCGCGGTGGTGCTGTAGTTAGTGGTAAACTCGCCCGAGAAATAAACCCAGGTTGCGCGCGCATCCGCCGCCACATCGCTACCGTCGGGCCACCAGGTTGTCGCGGCCTGTGCGGCACGTGGAGCGGCACCCAGCACACCGATCAGAAGATTCACCACCACAACCAGCGCGATCAGGCGCGGCCAGCCAGCACGCGCGATCAAACGAGCGTTCATTCGGAAGCTCCTTGCTAAAACCTTTTGCCGACGAGGTGAAAGCTCTTGCTGGGCGCGGGGACGGTTCAGCAAGGATGGCTCACTTTGCACGGGGTGGATGTGGAAAAGGTGGCGCAGCGTGGAAGAATTAGGGAAACATGCGCGGAGATTCTGGGGGCGTGAATCTCCGCCGATGAATACACTTAGAGCAGCGATCAGCTAGGGAGCCGAGCGAGCACTGGGAATCCAAACCGCTGGTTCGAGCGGCGCAGTGACCGTCACATTCCAAATAATCCGCGTATCTGTCTCGATCCAGCTGCCGTCCTCGGCTCTGGGCTGCACCGCGATCTGATAGCGGCCCGGCTCCAGGCCTTCGGGAGCGGTCACGGTAAAGCTCCACTGGCCGTCCATGCCGATCATCGCTTTGGTCTGGAGCAAGGTCGCGGGCTGCTGCGGGTTGAGCCAGCTCTCGTTGACCAGCGGCGAGTCGATGGGTGTGGGCGTGGCGCTCTGCGGATCGATCGCGACCAGCTGCGTGGCGTTCTTCTGCCAGGTGACGGTGCCGGTATTGCGCATTTTCACGCTGAGCGTCTGGCTGCGGCCCGGCCACACCGTGATGTCGGGCGAGCGCTGAAGAATCAAGCCGCTATGCTTGGCCGCAGTGGCGTAGGCCGAAAGATTACCGGACGCGCCGCCATAGTAGTAGAACAAGATCTGCAGGCCGGAGTAGCCTTTGTTCGCCAGATTGTAGGTGCCCCACTGGCCCATGCAATCGCGGCTGCCGCACTGCGAGTCTTTGGCGCGATAATAGGTTGTGATCAGCGAGCTACTACGGGTCAAGATCGTGCCCCACATGCGCGCAACTGCCGCATCGGTGCGCGTATAATCTTTGCTGGTGTCGCGATCTTTGTAGACCTGATCGCAGGTGCTGTCTACGACGTCGAAGGGATAACCCTGCGCGCGCCATTT
>JAFAYS010001031.1 GCA_019240175.1 Chloroflexota bacterium
CGATTGAGCGGCTGTCGAGTCCTGCCGCCGCCAGCTCGCCCATCGGAGCGTGCCACGCCGACTCAAGCGAGCCACAGTATGCTATGATTCGGTCTAATCTTGCCGGGCCAATACCTGACACACGGTTGAAGCCCAGATAATACAAAATGGAGTCCACGCTACATCCTCATGCGCCACGGCGCGTATGGGAGCAGAGTAGCAAATCTGGCCCACGCGAGCCAGGCGTAAAAGCAGGACTTCCGCGCTATTGGAAGCCGGGAACTCGGTTAGTAGACTACCTCACCAGAGACCTGGCACGCCTATGAAAGGAGCTGTCGCCATGCGTCGATGCGCTCGTAGCGTCTTTACCGCCGTCATTATTACTATTGTTATTAGTATCTTAGGAGCGGCCTCGCCCGTTCCCTCGGCGCGTGCTGCCGGAACTTTCCGCGTCTTCGTGCCGATCGCCTCGTCGCCGCCGTCCTTCTGGTCGCCGCAAGAGCTACAGGCCGTCGATCTGATCAATCAGCATCGCCGGAACGTTGGCTGCGCGCCCGTGCAGCTCAATATAGAGCTCGGCGTTGCCGCCAAGAATCATAGCCGCGATATGGCCGAGAAGAATTACTTCAGCCACACGGGGCTCGACGGCAGCACCTACTGGCAGCGCGCCCAGGCCGCGAGCTACCAATACTGGGCTAGCGGTGAGATCATCGGGGCCGGCTACACCAGCGGCCTTGAGGTCGTCAACGGCTGGATGAATAGCTCAGGCCATCGCTCGATTATTCTGACCTGCAATAACGACGATATCGGGATCGGCTTTTATAGCAAGAGCGGCAGCCAGTGGGAGCACTACTGGACGGCAGTTTTCGGCCAGCGCTAAGCCGCGCACATAGCAAAACAAACGACCGGCTTATCCAGCCGGTCGCTTTTGTTTCTACCGAAAAAACGCTGGGCTACTGAGCTTCAGCCGCGCAGGCCGCGCACAGGCCGCTGAACGCGGTCGCGTGCCAATCGATGCGGAAGCCAGTCGCGCGCTCGATGATTGCATATGCCAGCGCATGGAGCGGAGCCTCGACGTCCAGGATTTTGCCGCACCGATCGCAGATCGCGTGGTCGTGGCGGTTCACGTTGGCATCGTAGTGGGCGGCGCCGTCTTTATCGCGATATACTTCCTGGGCCAGGCCATGCTGTACCAGCCAGTCCAGCGTGCGATAAACGGTTGCAAAGCCGATTTGAGGCTGCCGCTCACGGGCTGAGATAAACACATCCTGCGCTGTGGGATGTGACTTTGTGGACCGCAACACTTCTAGCACTACTTGCCGGTTGCCAGTCATCCTTAGCTCGGTTGTCGGCTGCTTCTCCATGAAGGTTATATTTCCTCTATATCAGGAGTTGATTTTTTAGATGAACCGATCTCATTGTAGCGTCCGGTTTGGGCCTTGTCAACCATAAATCGCTTTGCCCTCGTGAAGTCGTTCACGAGCACACGCTGCTCTCGTGCGATTAGCCTCGGCAGGTTATACGGCAGGATCGCGCAGAACACGCATTGTTTTAATCACGTTTAGCTCATGTTTTTGTTATTCCCCTGCACCCGCAATCCTGCTATGATAGCGACACGTCGTGCCTTGAACGTGCCACTCTTTCCAACCCATCAAGCTTCCATTCAACGAGTAAGCACCTTGGAAAGCGCTTAAGCCTTGCCCCGCGCCCGCTGTCCGCGTTGATTCGTGTTCGGAGGCCCCCTCCCTCCAAGTATCGAGAGGAGCGTCCCATGAGTTCGACCACCCTACCGCCACAGCGTTCAGCCGTTGAGCATCCCCTGCTCGTGATCGAGCGCATTTTGCGCAATCGGGAAGGCATCTGGCAGCAGATCAGCAATGAGTATCGCATCGGCCAACTGATTATGCAGATGCTGCTCAGCTCAACGATCGCCATGTCGTGCTACGGCGTGGTGCTGGGCTCGTCAAATGGGATGCTGCAAGCGATCTCGTCGGCGATCAAGCTGCCGATCCTTTTTCTGCTGACACTGGCCATCTGTCTGCCCACGCTGTACCTGTTCAATCTGGTATTTGGCGCGCGGCTCAGCGTGCAGCAAGCCCTGGCGCTTGTGCTCACCGCCATCACCGTTACGGCCATGCTGACGCTCGCCTTTGCGCCGATCAGCCTGTTCTTCCTGATCACCGCTCCCGACTACGAGTTTTTCAAGCTGCTCAACGTGGCGATTTTGACGCTGACCGGCATCATCGGCCTGCGCTTCCTGATT
>JAFAYS010001119.1 GCA_019240175.1 Chloroflexota bacterium
GCCTGCGGCGTGTGGACAAAGCGCAAATAGGCATCGGCCAGCGCAAGCTCGGGAACCTGAAGGCTGCGCAACGGCGGATTTTGCGGCACGCCCTCGACCAGCGCCACGATCTGCAAGGTCGCGGGCGCGGTGCCCAGGTACATACGCGATCCGTCAGGGCTGATCGCGATCGAAGTCTTGGGATTGCCGTTGATTGTGACAGCGGTCGGCGCGGTGCCAAGCGGCTCGCCCTGCGCGTTGAGCTGATAGAAGCGCACGGCGTTCCAGGCACCGCCGGCCATGTACAGCATATCGCGCTGGGGATGCATCGCCATACACTGGATACCGATCGGATTGGGCAGGTTGTCGGCGATCGCACGATAGCTGCGCAGCGTCTCGGGCAGGATCTCGCCGGCATCGTCGAGGTCGTAGATCGACAAAAGATAGGCCGGACGAATCGCGGTATCTTCGAGCCGGGTGCCGATATACAGCTTGCGGTAGCGCGGCGCGACCAGCAGCGAGGTGACGACCGCGCGTGGCCGCAGCGACGGCTTGGATGTGGTGTAGGTCAGCGGCAGCGGCTGATCGCTGTCACGGTAGAGGCGTTTGTTACTCAGCGCGCCGCTCTCGGGATCGATCGTGAACACGGCGATGTTTTCGCGCGTCTGATCTTCTGAGCTATGCCGTCCAACATAGAGCCGCCGGCCATCTGGGCTGATCGTCAGCGCCCCGATATTGCCAAGTTCCAGCTCTATCTGTTGTGAAATAATCGGTGACATTGAATAGTTTCCCTTTACGCTTTATTCGTGTGGTACATGCAGACAAGCTCTTGAAGTGACACGATCGATAGATTGGGCATGCTCAACACCCGGTGAGCAGCGCAGTGTCAATCGACAAACGGCACCAAGCCCGTCACGTATTCCCTGCAATAAACTGCAAGCGTTGCGTAGCGGGGCAACCAGCTACGTGATGGGGAGCGCTTCGATCGTGTGGTTAGGTGCCTTGGCGTTGTACATAAAGCTTGTCGCGATGTTATTCGTGGGCATACAGTAGCAGCCGCATGTCGACAAAAAGTCGACAGTTTGCGCAATCAGGAGCAAGGAGTTAAAAAAAACCGGCGGGACACTCTTTGTGTCCCGCCGGAACGTGCGATCTTCTGCTGAGAAGAGCTAACAGTGCCTGGATCTATCACCTAAGATCAGCGCAAGTGGTCGGTGCTCCCGGCGGCGAACCGGCTCGGCGAGGTACTCCACGCAGATCTCATCGGTCGGATCGAGCGTATCCGCCAGTGCCTCGTCGGGTGACATCTGCTCACCTTGCGCCCAGGCCAGCGCAAACGTGATCGCGTCGAACTGCGCGCGTGTGTCGGCGACAATCTGCTCATACAAGCGCCGATCGGTCGGATCGAGCGGAACATTGAGCGCCGTATGCAGCGCCGTCGCGGCTCCCAGCAGCAGCGCCGCGTGGCCTGGCCGGCTGTCCGCGAGCGCCACGCCGGCCAGGCCAGTGAGGCAGAGCGCCACGCCATGCCGATCACCCAGCTCCTGAAACAACGCTAAGCTCTGCCCAAAACAATCAGCCGCCGATCGCTCGGTCGTGTACGAGAGCGCCACACTGCCGATGTTGTGTAGCGCCAGCGCCATGCCGCCTTTATGCTCTAGCTGCTGCCAAAGGCCAAGGCTTTCTTCGTAGAGCTGCACCGCTTGTTGTAGATCGCCCTGCCAGCGCAGAATTTCACCAAGATGGTTGAGCGTCACGGCCAGGCCGCGAATGTCGCCGGTACGCCGCCGCAGTTGCAGCGCCTCGTGGTAGTAGCGCCGCGCGACCTCGTAGTCGGCCTGAAATGCCGCGATATTGCCCAAACTATTCAGCGCGGTATCGACGAGGTGATCGTCACGCAGCGCCCGCCCAATCGCTAAGGCTTCCTCAAGCGTTGGGATCGCCCGCGCGTAGTCTTGCTGCTTGGTCGCAATGTGGCCGATCAAGTTGAGCGACTGGGCCAGGCCATGCGGATCACGGCTCCGCGCGAGCGCCGCGCTTTCTTCCAGCCGCGCATACGCGATCTCGACATCGCCTTGCAGCCAGGCCAGGTAGCCGGCACCTGCAAGCGCCTTCGCGCGGGCTGCCACCTGCGCCGCTCCGATCCGTTCCAGCATCGACTCGGCAGCGACACGGCCTTCCTGAAGATAGCCGCGCGTTTCCCAAAAGCGCCACAGCGCGCCCACGAGGCGTACACCAAGCCGGGGATCGCCCTCGTCGGACCGGCACCAGGCCAGCGCGGCCCGCAGATTATTATGCGCGGCATCCAAACGATCCAGCCACTCGGCCTGACGCGACCCTTGAAGCTCGGGCTCCGCCGTCTCAGCCAGCGCGACATAGAACTCGGCGTGCGTGCGGCGCACCTGCTCGATCACGCCGACATCATGCGCGGCCAAGCGTTCCAGAGCGTACTCGCGGATCGTCTCAAGCATGGTGAACGACGGCTCGCCGTGCGGCGTAGGCTGCTGAAGCACAAGATTCTTATCGACCAGCGAGGCCAGGCCATCCAGCACGCTCCACGATATCGGCTCAGTGCGCTGTGTAAGATCAGGGCTGCACACAGCCTCGGCGGCGGCGAGTGTCCAGCCGCCTACAAACACGGCCAGATAATCGAATAGCGTCTGCTCGTGCGCATCCAGCAGCCGGTAGCTCCAATCGATCGTCGCGCGCAGCGTTTGATGGCGGTCGGGCAGATCGCGTGCGCCGGTGGTCAGCAGCGCCAGCCGTCGATCCAGGCGGCGCAGGAGCTCGCCCGGTGTGAGCAGCTTGAGCCGTGCGGCGGCCAGCTCGATCGCCAGCGGCAGCCCGTCGAGTCGTACACAGATCGCCGCCAGATCGGCAGCATTCTCGGCGCTGAGCGTAAAGCGTGGGTTGAGCGCTTGGGTGCGCGTCAGCAGCAGCGACACCGACGGCACAGCGGCCAGCACCTCCGGCGACGGCAGCGCACTCAGATCCGGCAGTGGCAGCGGCGACACCGGAAAAAGGTGCTCGCCCTGAAGATTGAGCGCGGCGCGGCTGGTTGCGAGCACACGCAGACCGGGCGCAGCCGCCAGCAGTCGGGCAACCTCGGCCTGAAGCTCCGGCAAATGCTCGCAGTTATCCAGAAGCAACAGCAGATCTTTGTCGCGCAGATACTCGCTCAATCCCTGCCCGCCCTGCTTCAAGCCACAGGCCAGCGCGATCGCATGGCTGATCGACGCACCAGGCTGGAGCGCGGCCAGCGGCACAAAGACAACACCGTCGGCGAAGTGCTCGGTGCTCTGCCAGGCCAGCTGAAGCGCCAGCCGGGTCTTGCCGCTGCCGCCGGGGCCACACAGCGTCACCAGACGCACGTCAGGATCGCGCAGCAGAGCGCTGGCGCGGTTGCACTCTTCAGTTCGTCCGATCAGCGGTGTTGGCGCGGCTGGCAGCTGGCGTAGACGGCTACGCGGCTGGCTGTGAATTGGAGCAGCCGCGCTCAGCCTGGACCGAGATACAGCCGGCAGCCGTCCCTCGCGCACGGCCTCATACACCGCGCGCGTTGCGGGCAGCGGACTCACGCCCAGCTCACGCTCCAAAATCAGTGCGCACTGCTCGAACTGGCGCAGCGCCGCCGTGCGATCGCCTTGCTCCGCGTAGAGCAGAATCAGCCGGCGATGCATCTCCTCGGCCAGCGCATCCACCGCCAGCGCCCGCTGCGCCGCCTCGATCGCCTCGGGGTACACGCCGCGCTCAGCATAGCCATCGATCAGGAGCGCCAGCGCGTCGAGATAGCGCCGCTCCCAGGTTTGCCGCTCGCGATCGGCCCACTCGTCGAACTCGGCGCTGCTTGATAGCGAGAAGCCGTCGAGAAACGAGCCGCGATACCGATCGACAGCCGTCGCCAGCGCGTCGAGATCGCTTTGCCGCTGTGGTGCCAGCGCTTCGGCCAGCGCCACGGCATCAACCTGGACCCGCGTCGAGTCCAGCGCCACCACATCACGCTGCGGGATAATCAGATCTGGAGCCGGCAGCAGATTGCGCAGCTGATTCAGCAGCACCGTCAGATTGCGCCGCGCCGTCGCTTCGGGGCTATCGGGCCAGAAAAGGAAGCAGAGCTGATCGCGAGAAACCGGCTGAAGCGTGGCCGCCAGACGATACAGCAGCGCGCGCAGCTGGCGGCGCGGCAGCGCCACCGGTTGATCGTCCCAGCTCAGCTGTGGCGGTCCAAACAAGACGATATGCAGCAGTGTGGAGGTGTGCGGCGGACGCACAAGCAACGAATGATTCATCCGCAGGTCGTTCCTTGCACAGGGATCGATCCACTGCGATCCACGTAGAAGCTGGAGTCTCATCCGCCCGAAAGCGCTTCGGCTCGGCAGACTCTCAGTCGCGCGCTGTGGCCGTGCACTCAGCGCGTCATGGTGTTAAACGCAGATCGAAACAATATATTCGTGGCGCAAAGCTGAGATTGCTCAGTGATCTAGGCGTCATGCATGAAGCCGCGCTACTTCTTCGGCGCGACCCTCAACCCGGCCTTGATCTGCTCCTCGGCTTTGGTTGGCTCGTCGCCGCAGCAGTGCAGCCCGAGCGCTTTAAGCGTTTCCACGACGAACTCATAATGCTGCACGCGCTCGTCGTCGGTCTGCTGCGCCAGGGTTTTGCCCGGCGTTTCGATATTGATGTAGCGCAGTTGGCCGAGACGCATCTCGCGCGCCAGATGAGCGTCGATCAGCTTCAGCAAGAGCAGCAAGATCTCGATCAGCTCGTGCAGGATCTTGCCGATCGCCTCCCAGGTATCGCTGGGCAGCCGATCGCCGAACTGATCAAGCTTCTCCAGCTCCGCGAGCACCTGCTCGATGTCCTTGGCATTGGTCTGGATCTCCCCCTCTAGCTTGAGAATCAGCGCGCCGAATTGGTCGCCGATTAAGCCTTTGAGCACCAGAAAGAGCGTCGACAGATCTTTCTCCGATTCGCCGCCCTTTTGGCCTGGCTCCGCTTGCAGCGCTACGTTGAGCGGCTTGGCGCTGAGGTCTGTAAAATCTTTTTGGTTGGTCACCCAGATCACATTGTCGGGATGATCGGGATCGCCGATGTGGCACTTCGACAGATCGTTGGAGGCACACCAGCGGAAGATATTTGTCTTACCGGGCGTGTCGGTCAGCGATTTCTTGATATCCTCGCCAAACTTCTTTTTCAGCGCATCTTTCAGCGCTTTGACCGGATCGGCCTCGTCGGGCGGCTGCTTGGTTTTATCGATATCGGTCTTCAAATCGTCGACGCCGACTTTATCTTTTTGCTTCACGTAGCCGGCGGTATCGCTGATGTCGTTGTTGTGCAGTGCGACGACCGGCAGCGTAAATCCGTTGGAGCCGTCTTTGATCGCCAGAAAAAACTGCTTTTGCATGATTTCTTGCGCCGCCGCGCCGGTTGCGGTCGCCGATCGCGCCGCCACATCATCCCGGCACGCCTGCTCGTCGCTCAGGCAGGCCTCGGCGATATTCGCGGGAAACAGCTCGTTGGGATCGAGGGTGCCTTTGCCGGGAATCGCGACATCGCGGGCTTTGTTGTCGGGCGAGATGATCACCAGGTTGTAGGAGCAGTGCTGGTGCATCAGCTCGGCGGTCAGGCGCGCGTTGCGCTCGTTGTTGTGGATGAAGACCAGGCACGCGCAGGGCTGGCCGCCCGTCGCGGGCTGGAAATCCAGCTTCGGCAGCGTTGGCGTGCCGGTGCCCGCCGCTTTAGCAGGCTGCTTGCTCGAGCCGGTGCCGGGCTGTGGAGCGCGTTGCAGCAGTGCACGATCGATCGCCGGGCTGGCGTCTTGCTGAACGACGTGCGCCAGCTCATGGGCCAGCAGCTGGCGTCCGCTGTCAGTCTCAGGCGTGTACTGTCCCGCGCCAAATACGATGTCGGGCCCAACTGTGTAGGCCAGCGCGGAGACCTCGTGCGCTGAGCGGGCGGCGGTCGCGTCGGTGTGGACACGCACGCGGCTAAAATCGTGGCCCAGGCGCGGCGCAAAGAAAGCCTGCGTTGCCGTGTCCAGCGGCTGGCCTGCGGTCTGCAAGGCCGTCTGGACGCTATCGGGCGCTCCCGTTACGTCGGCAGCCTCCGCCGGCACGCGGCTCATTTGCAGGATTGGTTGCTCTCGCTGCCCGTTCCGGCATTTTGAACAGGAGCCACCGCAGGCGCAGAGCTGAGCGTCTGGTGTTTGCACCACGCGCTCGGCGATCGCAGTGGCCTCCTGCTCGTAGGGATTGCCGGGCTCGCTTACCGCCAGCTTGCTCTGCATCACGACTGGCGCACGGCCTTGGACGGCAATGCGGCTAAAGCTGTGTTGGCTGGCCGCTGCCGACGCTGTCGGGCTGGCTGAGGCGGGATGCAGGTGCGCGGCTGAAGCAGGAGCGGTGCTGTCGTGGCGCTGCGTGGTCGTGGACGTGCTGCGCTGGCCTGGGGTTTTGGCAAATAAACGCACTCGCGATTCCTCCCTCCGAAGATCGACGAGCTAAAAAAACAGCCCGTCGATAGTCATGCCGTGATCGTTGGCAGGAAGCGAGCGCGAATGTTCGATCTCAAACCGGATATACTCAGGCTACAGCCCGCATGATGCGCGGCAACCTGTGCAGGCAGCTACCACTATACACGATGCCACCATAATCGATCATGCTACTTTTGACCCACCCTGAACTGTGACGAATCGTGCGACTGGTATTGCATCTCGTCGCACATCCTGCTACACTCCCGGTCATCAGTTTTCGGCGTCAACCGTAGGCCGCGCGCCCGCACCGCGCTGCGCTGACCGCCACTCATCAATCTCCGGAGAAGGAGAATCATGCCACAGAATGATTATGCCGTGCTTAAGCAGCGGGTCGTCCAGGCCGGGCTGCTCGAACGACAACCGCGCGTCGCGCTGGTAACCATCCTCACAAACTTGATCCTCCTGGTCCTGTGTTTGGCGATCTTCGGCTGGTTCCGCTCGCTATGGATCGTCGCGCTCAACACGGTGTTTCTCAGCTTTCTTTCGGGACAGTTCGGCTTTGTTATGCATGAGGCCGGCCACCGCCAGATGTTCCGCCAGGGCTGGCTGAATGTCGCCGTCGGGATGATCCACGCCAATCTGCTCAACGGCATTAGCTACGGCTACTGGGTACGCAAGCATAATCAGCATCACGCCAACCCGAATCATGTCGACTTCGACCCCGACATCGATATCCCGATCGTGGCGTTTGCGCCTGAGCATGTGCTGACCAAGCGTGGCCTGGCGCGGTTTATGGTCAAATATCAGGCCTTTTTCTTCCTGCCGCTGCTGTGCTTCCAGGCGACAAGTATGCACCTGTACGCGCTGTATATCCTGGTGACCGATCCGCCCAAGCACCGCTGGCTGGAGCTGAGCTTGATCGCCGCGCACTGGGCGCTGTATATCGGCCTGCCGCTATATTTCCTCGGCCCGTGGGCGGCGCTGGTGATCGTGCTGGTGCGCCAAACGCTGAGCGGCCTGTACATGGCCTCGGTCTTCGCGCCGAACCACAAGGGCATGCTGATCATCGATGATCAGACCGACCTCGATTTCTTGCGCGTTCAGGTGCTGACCTCACGCAACATCAAGGCGCATCCGGTCACCGACTTCTGGTACGGCGGTCTGAACTACCAGATCGAGCATCATCTGTTTCCCACAGTGCCGCGCAACAACCTGCGCGAGCTGCAGGGCATTATCAAGACCTTCTGCGCAGAGCGAGGCATTAGCTACTACGAAACCTCGATGGTCAACTCGTACCGCGAAATCTTGTCGTATCTGCATGAGATCAGCGCGCCGCTTCGCGCGCCAGTTGTGCCGGCTCAAGCGCGCCGCACGCCCTAAACTTCCGCTGCGAGAACGATTATCTGAGATGGCCCTGGGTTACCGCCTGGGGCCATCGCTTTGTGATCGCGGCGCATGCGTCTTGACATGCAGCGTATACTGGGCCTGGCTTACCGACCAGCGCGTCACCGAGAGGCAGCATGACCAAGCGCCGTACACAGCAGCGACAGGAACGCTACTTTACCCTCAACTCGCAGATCGCCCAGATCGATACCGCTCACATGCAGGATCTGATTGGGCCGCGCGATTCGGGCTCAGGCT
>JAFAYS010001208.1 GCA_019240175.1 Chloroflexota bacterium
CGCACGATTCCGGTGCTGCGCTCGATCTGCGAGGATATGGAGCAACTCGCGCCCGACGCGATGTTCTTGAATTATGTCAATCCTATGGCGATCAACTGCTGGGCACTCAGTCGTGCCACATCGATCAAGACCGTCGGCCTGTGCCACAGCGTGCCGTACACCGCCTGGGAGCTAGCGCACGATCTCGGCGTGCCGCCGGAAGAGGTCAACTACCTGGTCGCCGGGATCAATCACATGGCCTTTTACCTCAAATTCGAGCACCACGGCCAAGATCTGTATCCTCGGCTGCGCGAGTTCGCACAGCAGGGGCTGGGGCCGGTGCGCAAAACCGGCTTTGAGTGGGATCTGTCCGACAAAGTGCGCTACGAGATTTTTCGGCGGCTGGGCTACTTCGTGACCGAGTCGAGCGAGCACTTCAGCGAGTATGTGCCGTGGTTCATCAAGCGTGGCCGCGACGACCTACTGGAAAAATACGATATTCCGCTGGACGAGTATATCCGCCGCTGCGAGCTCCAGATCGCCGGCTGGGAGTCGATGCGCCAGGAGCTAGAACAGAGCGACGCGCCGATAACGATTCATCGCAGCGTGGAGTATGGCTCGCTGATCATTCACAGCATGGAAACCGGACAGCCGCGCACGATCTACGGCAACGTCAGCAATCGCGGCCTGATCGACAATCTGCCGGAGGGCTGCTGCGTCGAAGTGCCCTGCCTGGTCGATACCAATGGCGTGCAGCCAACGAAGATCGGCGCGCTGCCACCACAGCTTGCGGCGCTGATGCGCACCAATATCAACGCGCAAGAGCTGACGGTCGAGGCGGCACTGACCGGCAAACGCGAGCATATCTACCACGCGGCAATGCTCGATCCGCACACCGCCGCCGAGCTCGACACCGAGCAGATCTGGTCGCTGGTGGACGAGCTGATCGAAGCTCACGGCGAGATGTTGCCGGCCTTCACCTGAGCGAGCCAACCATTGGGCGCGGCTCGATTCTGAAGCAGAGCCGCGCTGCCTTGGATCACAGCTGGCGAATCACGCGGGCCGGATTTCCTAGCGCCAGAACGTTGGCCGGCAGATCTTTGGTGACCACCGCGCCGGCGCCCACAACCGTGTTATCGCCAATCGTCACGCCCGGCAGCACGATCACACCGCCGCCCAGCCACACGTTATTGCCGATCGTGATTGGCTTGGCGGCCTCCCATTTGGCGCGGCGCGGCTCTGGATCTAGCGGATGCGTGGGCGTGAGTAGCTGAACGTTCGGCCCGATCTGCACGTCCTCGCCAATGACGATCGGCGCGACGTCGAGCAAGACCGCGTTGAAGTTAATAAAGGTCCGCGCCCCGATATGTATCTGGTAGCCGTAGTCGCATTGCAGCGGCGGGCGGACAAACGCGCCTTCGCCCAACGATCCCAGCAGCTCGCGCAGGGTCGCGTAGCGTGCGACCTGATCCGACGGATCGCCGTAGTTGAAGCGGTGCAGCAGCGTGGCCGCGCGCTGCATCTCAACGAAAAGCTGCGGATCGTCGGCGATGTACAGATCGCCGGCCAGCATGCGCTCACGCATCGTGCGATCATCCTGGGGTTGCTGGCTCACAGATTCGTTAGCCTGATCTTCCATGACGCATTCCTCTGACTATGTTTGTTTGCGCGAGTGTAGCATGTTTTGCACTGTAACGTTTCAGAAGACACTGAGATCGTCTGCATAGAGTTGACCACAGCGCGACGAAGGAGTAGGATCGACGCTGAGCGCATGAACAGAGGAGCACGCAGATGAATGCAGCTCAACCCTCGCGATTTCTGCTTTCGCTGGATAGCACCGCCGCGACTCTCGAAACAGTCGGCGGCAAAGGCGCTTCATTGGCGCGTCTGGCCCGCGCCGGACTGCCAGTGCCGCCCGGTTTCCACATCACCACCGCTGCCTATCGCCGCTTTACCGGCGAAAACCAGCTTGACGAGCGGATTGTGTCGATCGCGGAGCAGGCGCGCGCCGACGATCCGGCCAGCCTTGAGCACGCCGCCGAGCAGATTCAAACATTGATTCTTGGCTGCGCGATCCCCGACGACATCCGCGAACCGATCCGCGCCTGGTACGCCGAGTTGGGCAACAACCCACCGGTCGCGGTGCGCTCGTCGGCCACCGCCGAAGACCTGCCCGAGATGTCGTTTGCCGGCCAGCAGGAAACCTATCTCAACATACGCGGCGACGCTGTGCTGGATGCCGTCCGGCGCTGCTGGGCCTCGCTGTGGACCGCGCGGGCGATCGGCTATCGCGCGCGGCAAGGCATCGCATCGCGCGATGTCAGCCTGGCGGTCGTGGTCCAGGAGCTGGTGCCGGCAGAGGTAGCCGGGATTATGTTCACGGCCAATCCGCTCACCGGCGAGCGCGACCAGACAATGATCAACGCGGCCTGGGGCCTGGGCGAGGCGATTGTCGGCGGACACGTCACGCCTGACACGATCGTCGTCGATACGCGAACGAGCGCGATCACAGCCCAGGAGATCGCCGACAAAGCCGTGATGACCGTGCGCACCGCGACCGGAACCGTCGAAGCGCCGGTGCTCACCGATCTCCGCACGGAGCCTGCGCTCCAGCCGTCACAGGCCGCTGAGCTAGCGCGCATCGGCACGCGCATCGCCGAGCTGTACGAGCAGCCGATGGATATCGAGTGGGCGCTGCACGACGCACAGATCTTTATCGTCCAGGCGCGACCGATCACCGCGCTGCCCACGCCGCGCCCAAATCTGGATTGGAGCGTGCCGCGCGCGCAGGGCCAGTACGCCCGCAGCAGCGTGATCGAACTGCTGCCAGAGCCGCTCTCGCCGTTGTTTGCCACACTGGCGCTGCCGCTCTGGAACGATGCGATGACCGCGTTCATGCGCTCGATCCTTCCCGGCAGCCAGTTTCCCACGCAGATGCTAATGACAATCAATGATTACGCCTACTATGACTACGGCATGAGCGGCAAGGAGGCGGCAGGGCTGATGGGCGCGATGCTGAGCGGCATACCCAATCTCGTGCGGCTGCTGAGCTCGGCGCGCAGCCGCTGGGCCGATCAGGCGCGCCCACGCTACGCCGCGATCATCGCAGAGTGGGAGGCGCACAACCTGAGCGCCACGCCTGCCGCGCAGATCCTCGACGGCGCCCACGCGATTGTTGAGGCGGCGGCTGGACACTACCTGGCGATCCAGAGCGGTATTCTGCCCGTGGCCTACATGAGCGAGGCGCTCTTCACCGGCCTCTACGACGGGCTGGCCAAACGTCCGAACGATCCGCCCGCGCTGACCTTTATGCTCGGCTTCGACAGCCTGCCGATCCAGGCCGAAAAGTCGCTGTACGATCTGGCCATGTGGAGCCGCAATCAACCCGCGCTGGCTGCATATCTCGCGCAAGCTAGCAGCGCCGAGATCGCCGCTGCCTGCCAGTCATCCAGCGCGCCGATCGACGCGAAGCTGTGGCAGGAGTTCAGCCGCCGCTTCTCCGAGCATCTGCACCGTTTCGGCCACACGGTGTATGACCTGGATTTTGCCAAAAGCTTGCCCGCCGACGATCCCGCGCCACTGATCGAAACGCTCAAGTATTTTCTGAGCGGCACCGCGCGCAGTCCCTACGAACGACAGCGCGCGGCGACCAAAGCCCGTGAGCAGGCGGCAGGATCGCTGCTGCTGCGGCTGCGCGGGCCGCGGCTGGTGCTGCTGAAGCTGCTGGCGCAAACGGCCCAGCGTTACGCCCCACTCCGCGAAGATGCGCTAGCCGATGTTGGTCTGGGCTGGACGCTGCTCCGGCGCATGCTGCGTGAGATCGGGCAGCGCCTCGCGGCGGCTCGTGCGATCGCCGAGCGCGACGATGTGTTCTTCCTGGAATGGGCCGAGCTACAGTCGGCGGCGCGAGCGCTGGATGCCGGCCAGCCCTGCGTGGACTACCGACAGCGCGTGGAGGACCGACGCGCCGTCCGAGAGCGCGAGCGGCTGGTAACGCCGCCGGTCACGCTGCCGCTCAAGGGTGGCGCGAAATTCTTAGGCCTCGACTTTAGCGCGCTGATGCCGGCCCATACCGAACAGCAGAGCGGCGACACGATCAAAGGCATCGGCGCGAGTCCGGGCAACGTCGTCGGGACTGCGCGCGTGATTCACGGGCCGGGCGAGTTTAAGCAGATGCACCAGGGCGATATTCTGGTCGCCAAGATCACGACGCCGGCCTGGACGCCGCTGTTTGCGCTGGCCAGCGGCATCGTCACCGATGTCGGCGGGCCGCTCAGCCACAGTTCGATCGTCGCACGCGAGTATCACATCCCGGCGGTGCTGGGCACGGGCGTAGCGACCGAGCGCATCCAAAGCGGGCAGCAGATCAACGTGGACGGCGATGGCGGCGTGGTAACGATCACATAATAACGGAAGCGACGTCTAGCCTGGATCTTCGTCAGTGATCGAGATAGTCGTACATTCGATCACTATCTGTCCATCCATGCGCTCAAATGCGACATGTACATATACTCTGCCGATCTTTGAAAGTGGCGTGGGCGCATACTCAAGGCTGCGCAGCTCCGATTGCTGCCACGGCTCACTGGCGAAGAACGCTATCACGGCGTCTAGATTGTTGACGCCGCCAAAGCGCACTGCGACACAGCGCTCAGCCGCGCGGCCCTGCTGGCCGTGCCAGACCAGCGGGCAGAGGATCAAGGTGCATTCGCGGCGCGGGCCAAACCGTACATCTTCAATCAACGCATCGGCAAAGCGGTTGTGAAGCTCAGGTAATTGCATGCTCATTCTTCACAATCCTGATCGAATCAGGCAGTAAACCAGTTGTCATGCGGACAATCACACATCAAAGCTAGCACACGGATCTACAACCATGCAGCAGTCCGGCCAGATTATCATTTTGAACGGCGCGCCGCGATCCGGCAAGTCGAGCATCGCCGCCGTGATCCAGGAGCACTTTGACGGCATCTGGATCAATCTCGGCGTCGATCGGTGTATGGCGATGACGCCGGCGCGCTACCAGCCTGGCATCGGGCTGCGGCCTGGCGGCGAACGGCCCGATCTTGAGCCGGTGGTGGCCGTGCTCTACAAGGCGTTGTATGAATCGATCGCAGCGCACAGTCGGCTGGGAATCAACGTCGTGGTCGATGTTGGACACCATGACAGCTACAGCCAGCCGCTCGGTACGCTCGTCGATGGCGCGCGGCGACTGCAAGGCTTGCCGGTGCTGCTCGTCGGCGTGCGCTGCCCGATCGACGTGATCATGG
>JAFAYS010000627.1 GCA_019240175.1 Chloroflexota bacterium
GTTGGGCGCGGGGACGAAGGCCAGGATATAGCCCAACAATCCAAAGCCGACCATGCTCTGCCAGCCGATGCCGGGCAGCGCCAAGCGCAGCTGGATCGGCACAAACGTTGTAGCGGCGGCAGTCGCCCAGATCAGCGGCACCAGCAGCTGCGCAAAACCCGTGGCCTCACCCCGACCAGGCGAGGTCGCCAGCAGCGCTAGCGCCACGATCCACGCCACGATCGCCAGGCCGACCACGAAAGGCTTCGCGCGCCACGGGCCGGTCATCGGCTCGGGCTCCCAGTCGAGCACCACCGGCTCGCGCACCCGCTTGGGCGTTGGCACATTCAACGGCTGCGAGCGTACCCGCGATTTGCGCTCCTCAACCTGCTGCTGCTCAAGGCGACGCTTCAGTGAGCGCGGATGCGGTGAAGCAGCAACGGCTTCAGTCGCTACCGGCGCTTCCGGTGATTCGAGCAGGATCAGCTCTGGGGCGGGCGGCGCTTCGGGAGCGTCTGGCTCGACCGCCTCGGGCTGCTGCGACTCCTCAACCGGCGTCTCAGCCGGAGCTTCGGGCGTCGACGCAGGAGGTTCGGGAGCTGGTTTAGGATCTTCGTGTTCAGACATAAGCGTTAGATCTGCGCGGCGCGCTGTCGCAGCCAGTGATCGGCCAGCACCAGCAGCAGCATCGCCTCGGCGACCGGGACCAGGCGTGGCAGCACCGTGGGATCGTGACGGCCTTTGACGACGATCGTGGTGTTCTCACCGGAGCGATCGACGGTCTGCTGCTGCTGCGCGATCGACGCTGGCGGCTTGGCTGCCAACCGCACGACGATCTCCTGGCCGTTCGAGATGCCGCCGAGAATACCGCCGGCGTTATTGGTCGTCGTCCCGATCGAGCCGTCGGCGCGACGAGTGAACGGATCGTTGTTGGTCGAGCCGCGCTGATTGGCCACGTCAAAGCCGGTGCCGATCTCAACGCCTTTGATCGCCGGAATGCTAAACATCGCGCGGCCAATCTCTGCGTCGAGCTTATCGAAGACCGGCTCGCCCAGGCCGGCAGGAACGCCCCGCGCACGCACCTCGACAATCCCACCGAGCGAGTCCAGCTCACGCCGCGCCTGCTCCACCAGCGCGACCATCTGCGGCGCGACCTCGGGGTCGGGGCAGCGCATCGGATTCCGCTCGATCTCGTCCTCGTCGATCCTTTGGGCGCGCAGATGCGCCAGCTGGAGCGTGTAGGCTACCACGCTGATGCCGACAGTGCCCAGCAGCTTACGCGCAACCGCGCCTGCCGCCACACGTCCGATCGTTTCGCGCGCCGAGGAGCGACCGCCGCCACGATAATCGCGCGTACCAAACTTGGCGTCCCAGGTAAAATCGGCGTGGCCGGGCCGGTACAGATTTTTGATCTCGTCGTAGTCCTGCGAGCGCTGATTGGTATTCTCAACCATCATCGCGATCGGCGTGCCCATCGTGCGGCCTTCAAACACGCCCGACAAAATGCGCACGCGATCCGGCTCGTTGCGCGCCGAGGTCATGCGGCTTTGTCCCACGCGCCGCCGATCCAGATCGCGCTGGATCTCGGCCTCCTCGATCAACAGCCCAGCGGGACAGCCATCCAACACCACGCCGACCGCAGGACCGTGCGATTCGCCAAACGTGGTGATGCGAAACAGCGAACCGAAGCTACTGCCACTCATGCGTGTTGCTCAACCCGGCGGCGGAAGAAGGCGCGCCGGCTTCCCAGTGAAAAGATGAAGAACAGAACCGAGAAAGCCAGCAATCCAGTCAGAATCTGCTCGGCCAGGCCGTTGAAGGAGAAGCCACTCGCGGTGAACGGCGTCAATCCGGCGTAGGCCAGCCCGAACAGCGCGCCCGAGCCCAGCAGCACCAGTGTGGCGATCAGCGCGTTGATGCCCCAGGACCAGCGGCTGCGGAAAAGCATGCCGAGGATCATCATCAAATCGACGACGGCCAGCACCGTCAGCGTGATCGCGGTGCCGAAGCGCGTCGTGGCAAGGTCGGCCTCGACCAAACGCAGATTAAAGATCGCCAGGATGGGCCGCAGCGCCGCCTCGAAGCTATTGGGAAAAGCCCAGATCAGCGCGGCAAACGTCGCAACCGCGCCGAAGCTAAAGATCCAGGTCAGCAGCACCATCCAGCGGGCAAAGCCGGCGAACGGACTGCGGCGATACGTTACCTGAGTCGTCGCGGGCGCTGCTACCGGCGGCGGCACCGTCGCCATGCGGTCGGTCCGACTGTGATCGACGGCGGTCGTGTTCAGCGGCGTGAAGGCCGACATACGGTCGGTCTGCTGGGCCGGCTGCGCGGGGGCAGCAGTCGTCTGCGCTTGGTAGGTCGGCACCGCCTGCGTGGGCGCGTCATAGGGACGTGGCTGCGCGGGCACCTCGTAGGTCCGGGCGTTCGACTGATCCGCCGTATCATAGACTGCGGCGCGGCTCTGCCACCCCGCGTCGACGGCGGATTGACGCGCCTGCTCCTCGTAGCTCGGCGTGGTGCGCTCCTCGTAGCTCGGCGTGATGCGCTGCTGCGCCGGACGAGTCTCGACGGGCGTCGTGAAGATCTCGGGCCGGGTCTGACGCAGCCAGGCCAGACCCTGCTGCGCGCGCTGGTTGTCGGGCGCGATCGCAAGTGCCTGCTCCAAAGCTGAGCGCTGCTCACGAGGATCGGAGGCCAGGCCGCCCAGCCAGACCCAGGCATCGGCATTGAACGGATTGGCGGCGACAAGCTGCCGCAGCATTCCGGCGGCTTCGTCGCGGCGGCCTGCGCGAGCAGCGGCAATCGCCTGATCAAGGGTAGCGTGTGTTTCGTCGCTCATAAACGCTTTCTCAGTCATAGTTGTCACCTCGCCAGATTAAGCGGCCTGCAAACTCGGCACGGAACACGCCTCGCGGCCTTAGCGTCCCCACGCGCTTTGTCGCCAGCCAGCCTGGCTGCGCCGGTAGGTCTCGATCGTCTGCGCCGCGATCTGCTCCCAATTATAGACGTTTTTTACGTCTTGTAGTGCATTGGCCGCGCGCATCCCGGCCCAGTGCGGATAATGCAGCGTGTGGAGAATGCCCCAGGCCAATGAGTTGGCATCGCCGGGATAAACCATAATCCCGTTTTCATGCGGTCGGACAAACTCGGCCAGCCCGCCGGTCTGCGCGACGACGACAGGGCAATTGTACGCCATGGCCTCAAGCGCGACGATACCGAAGGGCTCGTACAGGCTTGGAAAGACCGCAACATCCGCGATCTCATAGAGCTTATCACGAACCTCGTCGCTGATGAAGCCGGTAAAAACGAAGCGATCGGCGACGCCCAACGTTTGCGCCTGGCGGCAAAGCGAGTCGATCATCGGCCCGGTGCCGGCGATCACAAACTTAATTCCCGGCAGATCGCGCATGATCTGCGGCGCGGCATCGACCAGCACCTGCACGCCCTTCTCGTGGACGAGCCGGCCTACATGATACACAATTTTTTCGTCGGGCTTGGCATATTGCGCGCGAAAGGCGGCGCGATCGGCATCGGTCAGCGGCTGGCGGCCCGGCAGATTCACGCCGTTATAGATCACGTCGAGCTTATCCGGCGGCACACCAAAAAAGGCCTGCACCTGCTGCGCCATATATTTACTGACGGTGATCACGCGCCAGGCCTCGTAGGTCAGCCACCACTCGGTGCCATTGATCGCCAGCGACTGCTCGTTGGTCAGCTCGCCCTGCATGCGGCCACGCTCCATCGAGTGCACCGTAACAACCAGCGGACGCTTGAGCGCATATTTGAGGGCAATGCTGCTATAGGCCACCAGCCAATCATGGCCGTGGATCAGATCGAAGCCGCCAAGCTCAAGGCTGAGCGCATGGCCTTTGCGCTCCAAACTGTTGTTATTGGCCTGGCTAAAATGCACAATATTTTGATCTGTTTGTTCAATGGTGGGTGGCACACGATGCACCGTCGCGCCGGGGCAAATTGTCTCAACATCGGCACCACCGCGTAGGAGCGGCGTGACCACATGGACTTCAATGCCCTGAGCGGCCAGCGCTGGCACCAGATCTGCGACATGCTTGCCGAGGCCGCCCGCGACATGTGGCGGAAACTCCCACGACAGCAAAAGAATACGCAAGGATTCCTCTCCTTTGGGTGCTTGGTCGATCTGCTGGTGGATAGCGGATAAGGGATCACTCGTAGAGTTGCTACAGATCGTTCGAGATTACCGTGGTTAACCACAGGATATTGTATATCAAAATCAAAGAATAGTTGCGACTCCGTCACCACCGTCTGTGGTAGAGCTGCCACGATGAATCAAAAAAGACGACTCACACGAGTCGCCTTTTCCAACGCGTCAGACCGCCGATTCGATGCGCCGCAGGAATAAATCAGTGCTTGGCGGCGCGAATCTCGGCGTACATGCGGTAGGCCTCGTTCGCACGGTCCGCCTCGCCGAGCGCGCCATACATCTGGCCGAGCGCGTAGTAGAGCTGCGGATCGCTGCGATTGATGCCGATCGCCTGCTGCAAAATCGTGACGGCGCGGCTGGCCTGTCCGGCGCTGAAGAGCGTCTCGGCAAGCTGCGTCAGCGCATGCGCGTTCTTGCGATCGCGCTTGATCGCCGCCTCGAAGGCCTCGATCGCCTCGCGCTGCCGTCCGGCGGTTTTGTAGGCCACGCCCAGGCCGAAATAGGTCTCGGACTGATCCGGCGCGACGTCTTTGGCGCGATTGAAGGCGCTGATCGCGCGATCGAACTGGCGCGCGGCAACGTACAGGCCGCCAAGATCACGCAGCAAGCGCACATTCTGCGGCTCGGCCTTCTGCGCCAAACGCAGCGTCGCGATCGCATCATCGATCTGGTTTTCCTGGCGCTGGATCTGGCTCAGCTGCATCAACGTTGGGACGTGTCCCGGCAAGAGTTCGGCGGCCCGACTCATCAATTGCAGCGCCTCGCGTGTGCGGCGCAGATCGCTGTAGATTGTCGCCAGCAGCCGGTGTGCCTCGCCGTCCTCGGGGTTAAGGCTGATCGTTTGGCGCAGCGCGTCCACGGCGGTCATCACGTCGCCATCGGTCAGCGCAGCGATCGCCAGGTTGTAGTGGGCGGCGGCAAAGCTCGGGTCGAGCGCGGTGGCGCGGTGGTAGGCGGCGATCGCCTGCTCTAGCGGACCACGGCTGCTGCTTTCGCGGGCCTGGGTCGCGCGGATGTTGCCCAGCAGATACGCAGTGCGGGCATCGGTCGGCGCGATGCGCAGCGCCTGCTCAAGGGTTTGCGCGGCCCGTTCCAATTCGCCCTGCTCGGCGCGTAATTCGGCTAGCTCGTGGTAGGTCGGCAGCTCGTGCGCATCGATCTGAAGCGCGGTCTTCAGCTCTTCGAGCGCCTCGGCGGTCTTGCCGTTACGCCGCAGCACTTTGCCAAGCTGCACGTGCGCGGGGCCGTACAGCGGCTCTTTTTCGACTGCGGCGCGGAACTCGTGCTCGGCCTCGCTGTCACGGAACTGCTGGAAGTAGGCCAGGCCCAGGTCCATGTGTGCGCGCGCGTCGGCTGTGACCACGGTTGAGCGCGCAATCGGGCTGAGCGCCTCGCGACTTTCGCCGGTCTGCTTGTACACGCGGCCTAGCGCGGCGTAGGCGTCGGCGTAGTTGGGCTGGATCGCGATCGCCTGTTCCAACGCTTCGAGCGCGCCGGTCGTATCGCCGCTCTGCTCGTGGAGCAGGCCCAGCAGATAGTAGGTCGCGGCGTGCTGTGGATCGAGCGCCAGCGCCTGCTCAAGCTGATGCTGTGCCCCGCCAAGGTCGCCGCTGTCGATCAGCAGCGCCGCCAGATCACGTCGCGCGCTGACGTCGTTCGGCTGCATGACGAGCGCCTGCTCAAGAATACGCTGCGCGGACGCCTCGTTCGCCTGCGAGCGCAAGATCGCCGCCAGGCCACGATAGCTCTCGCTCAAGCTGGGATCGAGCGCAATCGCGCGATCGAAGTGCTTCTCGGCCTCCGCCTGCCGATCGACGCGCTGCTGCAGGACCGCAAGATTATGATGGGCCAGCGCCAGCAGCGGAGCCTGCTCGACGGCCTGCGTGAGCTGATCGAGCGCGGCCACGGTTTCGCCACGCAGCGCGTAGAGCACGCCAAGATTGACCAGCGCCTGTGCCGAGAAGGTCGGCTCGTCGGCGATCGAGCGATAAGCCGCGATCGCGGCATCCCAGCGCTCGTTGATCACATGCAGGTTGCCGCAAAGCAGCTGTGCGGCGGCGATCGCCGGGCTGACATGGCCGTTGGTTTCGGGCGTCACGCGCACGGCGGCGAGCTCGTTGAGCGCTTCCTCGTCGGCGGCGTAGGCGTAGAAGATCAGGCCCTGTAGAAACGACCAGAGCTGCTGCGTGCCGACGTAGCGCGCCTGCCAGACGCGCATCCGCTGAACCGGCAGCGCGATCGTTTCCAGGCCGCAGAGTCGCAGATCGCTCTGTGGGATCGGCGTTTCCAGGCGTTTGGTCAGGGTAATCTGGGGCGCAAAGACGAGGTCATCGCCGGCCTGTGGCTCGGACACGCCCCACAGCACAATATCGGCGTTCGCGGCATCGCCTGCGAGAATGGCCTGGCGCTCGTCGGCGACGTAAGGCAGCGTTACCAGCGCCACGTTGGGGATCGGCGCGATCAGCTTGCGGGTCGCATGCGCCAGCATTTCGCCAACTTCGATGCCGCCGTCGGGCAGCGGCAGTACGGTCTCGCCTTCCTCGTTGATCACCGGCTCCCAGACTGGACGCGGACGCAGCCACTGCAAGAGCGTACGACGCGGTGCCTGCACTCCCGCCGGCGAGTCGTCGCCAAAGCGCGCAACGCCGACCACCACATGTCCGGTGATCGACTTGCGCGGCGCGACATTCAGCAGCGCCCAGACGGCCAGCAGCACCAGCGCGATGACAACACGAAAGAGGAAGAAGATCCAGCTGACAACCGGGCTGACGTTTGGCAGCGTCTCAACATACAGCGCCAGCGGGATCAGCAGCAGCGCGATTGCGGCGCTCGTGAGCAGCGTCGATCGCGAAAAGCGAGGAATGGCGAAAGAACCGGATTGCATGGCCCAAGTATAGCAACCGCGCTCCGGCCCTCGCCATTACGAAGAGTCGTTATCAGCTATGGGCCAATCGGCGCGGGCCACGGGGACCAACGTAGAACCTAGAACTAAGAACCTAGAACCTAGAGGATGATGAGGATGGTTCTAGGTTCGTGAGCAGGCCCTCACCCCCGGCCCCTTTCTCCAAACCTCGCCAACCCTTTGGCTCGGTTGCGACAGGCGAGGGGGAAGTCGGTGGTACTTCTTTGTTCGTGAGCAGGCCCTCATCCCCCGGCCCCTTCTCCCGCCGCCGCAGGAGAAGGGGAGAAATGGTGTACTTCTTTGTTGGTTTGTTCTCTGTTCTCTGTTCTTTGTTCTCGTTCCCCTCGGTTCTGGGTTCTAGGTTCTAGGTTCTTCTCGTTCCCATTTTCCCAGCCGCTCGATCATTGTGCTGCGCTGCGCATGAGCGGCGATCAGCAGAACGTCGTTGGGCTGTAGCTGCTCCAGCGCAGCCTCGACGGCGGCGATCTCGTCGGGGAAGATCGTGACGCGATCATCGGCGAGACCTGCGGCCAGCGCGCCCTCCTGGTAGAGCACGGTCGTCTCGCCCAGCGCGCGGCCACGCAGATAGCGCTCTTCTTCGTGCAGCAGCAGCGCGTCTACCGTTTGGGCCGCCAGCTGCCCCTGATGGCGGATCTGCTCGTCGGGCCGGTCGCCGGGACCGCCCAATACCAGCAGCAGGCGTCCACCGCGCCGCTGGCGGATCTGCTCGCCGAAGCGCAGCAGCGCCACCAGCCCGGCCTCGTTGTGAGCATAGTCAAAGGCCGCCAGCATAGAGTCGCGCTCGAACAGATTCAGGCGATTGGCGTTATGGCTGGCTGCGGGCAGAAACAAGCGCAGCGCATCAACGATCGTCGGCAGCGGAACACCCAGGCCAAGACAGGCTGCCGTCGCCGCCAGCACGTTCTGCACATTATGTAGCGCCGCGCCGCCGACCGTGATCGGAATATCTGCCAGCGCGAAGATGCCCTGCTGATCGTTGAAGCTCACCTCGACCTGCGTGCCGTCGCTGCGCACGAAAGCGCCGCCGATCCCCTGATGCGCCGCCATCAGCGCGCTTTCGGGATCGACGCTGAAGAGCACGACCTCCGCCGAGCTTAGCTCGCCCAGCGCCAGCGCCAGTGGATCGTCGGCGTTGAGAATCGTGTAGCCGTCGGGCCGCGTGACGCGAATGATCGTGCCTTTGACGCCCGCCATCTGCTCGGTCGTGTCGATCTCGAACTCGCCGAGATGATCCGCCGAGATGTTGGTGATCACGCTGACGTTGCACTGGTTAAAGCCCAGGCCGCGCCGCAGAATGCCGCCGCGCGAAGTTTCCAGCACCGCCGCGTCAACCGCCGGATCGGTCAGGACGCGCCGCGATCCGGCCCAGCCGGCCCAGTCGCCATCTTCCACCTGCTGCCCGTTGATGAACACGCCATCGGTGTCGGTGTTGCCGACGCGCAGCCCGGTCTCACGCAGCACATGCGTGATCAGCCGCACGGTCGTGGTCTTGCCGTTGGTGCCGGTGACCGCCACGATCGGAATCGTGCCTAGCTCATCCCAGGGCACATCGACCGACAAACCAAGGCTCAGCGCCGCCGGATCGAGCACCCAGCCACGCGCGCCGCTGCCGATCATCACGGTGCCGTCGCCGCGCGCCAGCATTGGCAGATCGCGCACCTGCGCCTCGGCGTAGAGCTGAAGCTGCTGTAGCGACGGCTCCTCGCGCTTGCGCTGATCGATCGCCGCGAAGAGCGCGTCGTCGTGGCTATAGTCCTCGTCGTGCTGCTCAGCCGCCACCAGGTCCGCCGCCACACCCTCGGCGATCAGCTCGCCAACGTTGGGCAGCGGCGTGGTCCAGGTCGTCGTGATCACAAAGCCGTCGGCGTCGGGACGCACATCTTGACGCAGCTTGCCGATCACCGCGCCGACCTGCTGCGCCCAGGTTTTGACGGTATCGCCGATCGTGCGGCTGATGTCGCGATCAGCCCAGATTTGGATCTTGACCGCTGGTTGGAGGTAGTAGATGTTGGGACCTTCGAGCGCCCGCAGATCGCGGATTTCGAGCGGCATGCGACGGCTTCCTTTCGTGCGATTTAAACGATTCTCTCGATTGTACACTACGTCCGATCGGCGGTAAACGCAAGCGCTGGACCAGGAAATTGTGTGCTTAGCAGCGGATTTATGGGCCGCCGCGATCGAGTTGCTGCAAGAGCGCCAGCGTTGCCGCTACAGTCTGCGCCTGCTGCTCTTCGCGGCTGATCGTCGCCTGAAGATCGCCGCTCTGCGGGCCATACCAGCCAAACTGCGCATGATTGCCGCCCTCGATCGCAACCCAGCTTGTATCCTGCGGCAGCAAGCCGCGCGACGCCTCGATATCCTCGGGCTTGGCCACGCCATCACGCGTGCCGAAGATCGAGACCACCGCCAGTTGTTGATCGGCCAGCGACGCGCCACCAGGCGGATACGACGCCCACAGCGCCAGCCCGTCGATCAGATCGGGATGATCGTGCGCAAACTGCGCTGCCATCGCGCCGCCCAGCGAGTGACCGCCGATCGCCCAGTGCTCGATCGCCGGAAATGCGTCGACGACCTCGGATGCGCGCTCCGGCGCAAAAACCGCGAAATTCAGCGGCATCGGCACCAGCACCACCAGATAGCCCTGCGCGGCCAGGGCGTGAGCAGCCGGCGCATAGGCGCGCTCGTCGACGCGACCGCCGGGATACAGGATCAGGCCGGTGGTCGGCGAGGTAGTCGCCGGCTGAAACACGAGCCAGTCTGTCTGCTGGACCGTCACCTGTGGATCAGATTCGAGCGCGGCAAGCGCCTCAGGCATAGGCTGCGGGCCAAGCAGCGCCCAGCCGACAAAGCCCAGCACCAGCAGCAGCGGCAGCAGCAGGAGCAGCCACCAGCGACGTTTCAAAAAATTAAGCATGAATCGATCGTAGCACAGTTCTGTAGGCTTTCGTGCTCCATAATAAACGCCGATGCTCGGGAAGAGCACCGGCGTGTGTGAGACAAGCTGCGCAGATTTCAGCGCGACCAGTCCGACCTGAAGTTGTAGCGAAACGAGCCGGCAAGATAGGCGGTACCTGTGCCATTTACGCCGATGGTATAGATCGCGCTGGACGGCGCTGTGGGCAGGATTCTGCCGAGCGTAAAAGCAATCCGCGCGCTGTCGGCTGACCAGGTCGGCCAACAATTGATATATTCATCAGTATTCGTGAGATTGACAGCGCCTGAGCCATCGCTGTTCATAACATACAGATCGGGCGGCACGAACGATCCTCCCGGACCGCCGCGCTGCGAGCAAAAGGCAATCCACAGGCCGTTGGGCGACCAGGCCGGGTTGCTATCGACACCCTCGACGGTTGTCAGCCGCGTCAGGTTGGAGCCGTTCGCCGACATCACATAAATTTCGGTATCGAGGTCACGCCGCGAGGAAAAGACGATCCGGCTGCCGTCCGGCGACCAGGCGGGCTCTGCATCTAGCGATGGATGATTGGTCAAACGCACCGGATTCGAGCCGTCGGCGTCCATCACATAGATCTCTCCATTGCCGTCGCGATGTGCCACGAACGCAATCCGGCTGCCGTCCGGCGACCAGGCTGGATCGCTCGCGCCAACAGGATCGTTGGTGATCCGCTGAACGTTCGATCCATCATCCTGCATGACGTAAATCTGCCTGCTTGACACGTCTTGCTCAAACATATCAAAGGCAAGCCGCGTGCCGTCCGGCGACCAGCTAGGATTGTCGGGCATGGTCAGAGGAAAATCCGTGATCGCGTGGTCACCAGTGCCGTCGCCGTCGACGACATGGATCGACCAGTCGGCAGTGCCGTCGTTCACATAGGCAATGCGGCCTGTGCTGCTTGTGCTGACAAGTGGCAGATATATATTTTCTTGATTTACCGTCTGATTCACAGATGCTTGCGTAATCGCCGTAGCGGCGGAAATTCCAGCCAGGAGCAACAGCATACGTATGCGCACATGAACCATCCTTTCGAGTAAAAGCGAAAGACAGGCTGCTCTGCACGGTAGCAACACGCTCAAGTGTAGAGCAGTATCAGCGGCTGATGCTATGACAGAAGGCTGTAGTGTGGCTCATGCAATGGCCGGAAAACACGAAACGCGGACGACTCAGCGAGCCGCCCGCGCTATTGGTTCCATACTCGGCTACTCGCCCGCGATATCTTGATCGCGCTCGTCGTGCAGCGCCGGCTCGTTGTCCGCGCCACCACCCGGCGGGTAGTAGGGATCGCTGTGGATCTGGCCTTTGACCTCGGGATTCGACAGCCAGCGGCTCTCGTCGTCGGGCGAGTCAAAGCCGGTTGTGCCCTCACCCGCGCCGGTCTCAAACGACGCGTTCTGCGCTGTCGACGGTGTTTTGCCGCCATAATCTGGTCGCGGCTCGTCGTTGCCCAGGCCGGTATCGCCTTGCTTGCGTTCCATGTGTGCTCCTCCTCGATCGCTTCGAATCTGCTTACCAGATCTGCACTGTTGCACGTGGTGTGCCAGAAACGCATGTCAGATCGAGAAATATGCTACCATTGCGCATAGCCTCAGCATACACACTGTTTAAGGAGCCAATCCCAGCCATGCCACACGATACATCCTGGACGCCGGAGTGGGTCAAGCATGCGGTTTTTTATCAGATCTTCCCGGATCGCTTTGCCAACGGCGAGCCATCGCGCAGCCCGGAAAACGTCGAGCCGTGGGGATCGCCGCCAACCTTTCATAATTTTATGGGCGGCGACCTCAAAGGCGTGATCGATCATCTTGACTATTTGCAGCAGCTCGGCGTCACCGCGATCTATTTCAATCCGATCTTTCAGGCAACCTCCAATCACAAATACAACACCTTCGACTACTTCCAGATCGACCCGCACTTTGGCGATCTCAGCCGCTTGCAGGAGCTGCTGCGCGAATGTCACAGCCGCAATATCAAGGTCATCCTGGACGGCGTCTTTAATCACTGTGGTCGCGGCTTCTACGCCTTTCACGATGTCCTGGAAAACGGCCAGTTTTCGCCCTACTACAAATGGTTCAATATCGAGAGCCTGCCGGTCTTTCCGTATGACGAGTCACGACCGGCCAACTACCGCTCGTGGTGGGGCATTCGCTCGCTGCCGCAGTTCAACATCTGGCATCCGCCGGTCCGCGAGTACATCCTCTCGGTCGGGCGCTACTGGATCGAGCAGGGCATCGACGGCTGGCGGCTGGACGTGCCCAACGAGATCGCCGACCACGACTTCTGGCGCGAGTTTCGGCGCATGGTCAAAGATATCAATCCCGAGGCCTACATTGTCGGCGAGATCTGGCAGGATGGCTCGCCCTGGCTGGACGGCACGCAGTTCGATGCAGTGATGAACTATGTGCTGCGCGACATCTGCGTGGAGTTTTTCGCCAAAGGCAGCATTGGCGCCGACGAGTTTGGCCGGCGCATCGATGCGCTGCTGCAGCACTATGCGCCCGAGGTCACATCGGCGCAGCTCAATCTGCTCGGCAGCCACGACACGCCGCGCTTCCTGACGCTGGCCCATGGTGATCTGGCGCGGCTCAAGCTGGCCTGGCTCTTCGTCTCGACCTATCCGGGCGCGCCCTGCATGTACTACGGCGACGAGATCGGCCTGAGCGGCGAGGGCGATCCGCACTGTCGCGGCTGCTTCCCCTGGGATGAAACGCAGTGGCAGCACGAGCTGCTGGATTTTGTGCGCCGGACAACCGCGCTGCGTCACGAGTACCCCGTGTTGCGCACCGGCGATTATCGCACGCTCCACGCCGACAACAGCACCAACGTCTATGCCTTCGCCCGCACCGACGCCGACTCGGTCGCGATTGTGCTGATCAACAACCACTACCACGCGCTCACACACGCCGCGCTGCCGATCGATAGCCTCCAGCTGCCCGACGGCCTGGAATTTGAGGATCTGCTCAGCGGCAGACGCGCGCATGTGCAGGGCGGACGCCTCAACGATCTCTGGGTTGGCGTGCGCAGCGGCGCGGTGCTGTATGCTCAGCGCGGAAAACCAGCCGATTAAGGGTACACTTGAACCATGAACTCTGAACTTTTTACCGCCGCGCAGCCAGGGCCGATCCGCTGGACCTTGCGCGACTTATTCATGACTGCGCTGCTGACGATCGTGCTGGTCGCCGCGCTGCTGCTGGCAATTCTGTTGCCTGCTGCCCTCGGCGTCGATCTGATTCGCGATCTGCTGGACAGCCGCCGCCTGGTCGCCGGTATGATCGTCGGCGGGCTGGTGTATGTGCTCGCGGTCGTAGCAACCTACGCGATCATTGTGCGTCGGCATCGCGGCAGTTGGCGCGAGATCGGCTTTCGCGCGCCGCCACTGGTCCCGCTGCTGCTAACACCTGCGATCTTTTTCGGCCAATTGATTCTGCTGGCGATCGCCAACCTGATCGTGCAGTCGATCATCGGCACCTTCGAGAATCCGCAGGTCGAGCAGCTGACCGACTCCGCTGGCTTTTCGTGGCTCAACTTTGTGGCGGTCTTCACCGTCGGCGCGATCATCGCACCGGTCGTGGAGGAGATGCTTTTTCGCGGGCTGCTCTATCAGTGGCTGCGTAACCACATCGGCGCGGTCGGCGCGATCCTGCTGTCGGGCGCGATCTTCTCAGCTGTGCATTTCATTTCTGTGCTCTTGCTGCCGCTCTTTGTGATCGGCGTATTGCTGGCGGCGGTCTTTGAGTGGACGCGCTCGCTGTGGATCACGATCACGCTGCACTTTTTCCAGAACGCCATGGCGATCGGCCTGCTCTTTTTCCTACAGGCCAATCCGAATCTGCTACCGCAGACATGAGCCTGGTGATCTGCTACGGCTCGGTGATCGCCGACCGCGTGCTGCAGCTGCCGCGCTTTCCACGGCCCGGCGAGGGCATCCACGCGCTGGGTGAGCAGCTGTATCTCGGCGGCGAGCCGTGCAACGTCGGCGGGCATC
>JAFAYS010000103.1 GCA_019240175.1 Chloroflexota bacterium
CAGCCGAGCCAGCACCGCCGGAATGCGCGCCAGATTGCCGGGGCTGGGCCAGACACGCAGTAGCAGATAGCCGGGCGCGCCGCCGAAGCCGCTCAGGCCATGATTCAGCGCCATGAACGTGCGATTGGCCGGATCTGCGGGCACGAGAAAACACTGAAGCTGCGGTAAATGCGCCGCCTGCGCTTCGGTCAATTCCAGCTTCTGGACGCACTCCCTGGTCGCGTGCTCGATCTGCTGAAGGATCGCGGCCTGCTCGTACTGCGCAAACTCCCAGTCGGAGGCGTCGCGGCTGCGCGAAGGATTGAACAGCCCCCAGCCCTGCTGGCCCATCAGCGCCTCGTAGCCGTCGTGCTGGGCCGCGCTCATCACATCGAAGCCGTTGCGCCGCCGATCGGTTAGCTCGTGATTCAAGCGGCTCATGAATCCTTGCGGGCTGAAGATCTGCTCAGCGAGGCTGAAAAGCGCCTTGGGCCGCTCCCGCGACGTGAAGAGTGGCTGAAACTGCGCGATCGTATCATGCACAATAATGCGGGTCATATCGTGATTCCTCTAAATATCAATCACTTAACCCACACAGTTTAAAGGGTGACGTAACGTCAGGATCAAGCGGCAATCGTTTGCGTGTGTCTCGACAGATCGATCGGCGGCTGGTATGCTGTGGCGCGCAATGTTAGTCGGGAGCAGCCACACGATGCAAACGCCAAATGAGGAGCTGGGATCGCTGCACACCACAGTCGGGGAATTTCCGCTGCAAGAATATCGGCTGCGGCAGGCGGGCCGTGAGTGGAGCATTCTGCACACCGGCGCAGTGCTGACCCACGAAGACGAGTCGTACTTTTTGCGCGAGCTGAAGGACCGGCTGCCCTACGGCGTGGCGCTCTGGCCCTCGGCGATCGCGCTGGCCCATGAGGTCGCTTCGCGCGGTGAGGCCCTGCGCGGCACACGGGTTTTGGAGCTTGGCGCGGGTACCGGGCTGCCGGGCATCATCGCCGCCTCGCTGGGCGCGCAGGTTGTCCAGAGCGATCGGCATGAGCTGGCGCTGTCTGTCTGCGAGCGTAACGGCGCGCGTAACAACATTCAAACGATCGACTATCGGCTGGCCGACTGGACCGCCTGGAATGATGCCGAGCGCTACCAGTGGATCATCGGCTCGGATATCCTTTACGGCGAGATGCTCCAGCCGCATCTGCTCCGCATCTTCGAGAACAACCTCGCGCCGGATGGCCGCATTTTGCTCGCGGACCCGTTCCGTGAGGTCAGCATCAAGCTGCTGGAAAGCATGGAGGCCGGCGGCTGGACGATCTCGCTGAGCAAGTGGCGCATCGGCGCAGAAGAATCCGCGCGCCCGATGGGCCTCTTCGAGCTGACGCCGCCTCGCTAAAAGCCTCTTCGCAACCTGACGTCATCGCCAACCAAAAACAGCACGTCGATCTCAGGATCGGCGTGCTGCGAGAGGAAGGAATAGATGTCGCTGAGCAGGTCTAGCGCGCGCTGCCGCTAAATACCTGCAGCTCTGCGATGCGCACATTCTGCCCGGCGGTCGTCGGTTCGCCGGCAAAGGTGCCCGAGTCGCAGTCGGCGTTATCGGTTGGATCGTTGTCGGTGTCGCCCTGGTAGGCCGGCGCTCCTGTACACTGGTTCGAGACCACGCGCAGCTGCACATGCGTCGCGGTTGTCGCCGGGATGTCGAACGAGCGCAGGGTTAGATCTCCGGCTGTGGGGCGCGGCACACTCGCCGGGAACGCGTCGGCGGCGCTGGTGAAGACCTTGGCAAAGTTCGCGCTGCTGGCGCAATTCTGCTGCGCCGGATCGTCGGCGTTGCAGGTCCAGATCTCGAACTGTCGCAGCGCCGTGAAGCGACTCTGGGCTGCCGTATCGCCGGCAGGATCGTTGGCGTCCTCGGGCCGTAGCGCCGCGCTGACCTGCACGCGATTGATCTGCCGCGCGCCGCCCGAAAGATCCACGGTCAGCGTCGTGCCGGCCACAGGAGCGTTGAGCCGCGCCGCGTTGGTTGTCTCGGTGTCGTCGATCAGGTTGTTCAGGCCAATGCCCTGGCCCGAGGCCGTCGCGCCCTTGGTCACCGAGGCGTAGTTGGTCGGCAGATACACCGTGAGCGTCGCGGTCTGGCCCGCCGTGAAGGTCTTGGTGATGCGTGCCGCGCCGTAGCCCGGAGCCTGGATCAGGAAGCTGTAGGTGCCGGGCGCGAACTTCGCCACATTCGAGAGCGTGACATTCGACGAGCTAACCACCAGCGGCGTCGACGGATCGGTGTCGGCGATTGGCACCGCGCGGGCCTCGTGCTGGCCGACGAAGACCTTGGCATCCACCGAGCGATTCCCTTCGTTGCCGGCCAGCGCGCGGAAGGTGATCGTCGCGGGCGCATCCAGGGGCGACTCGAAGCTCGGCATGGCGTCGGGATCGTCGCCGCTGACGCTGAACGCGTCTTTGCCCAGGCCGCGCTGCGCGAAGGCCCGCCACAGCTCGCGCTGATTCGCGCCGCCAAAGCGCATCTGATCCGCTGCCAGATACGCGTCGCGCGCGTCGTCCATGCTCACGTCGGACTGCATCAGCAGAAACGCGTCGTGCATGAGCTGAATCCAACGCCGGTTGCCGGGACACTGATCCACCGATTTCTTGCCGTCGGCGCAGTCGCGCTGCAGCGTCTGGTTCGAGGCCGGGAACGCGCTGTTGTACTTGGCGATCAGCGCCTGGCGAATCTCGTAGTTAGTCGCGCTCCAGATCTCGCCGTCGGCGTGCGGGCTGGTTGAGCCGTTGCCGTCGTAGCCGAGATTGCTGAAGTTCAGCGGGCTGCGATTCATGCCGTAGTTACGAATGCCGCGCTCCTTCGAGCCGGTCACATACGGCCCGACCGCGAACGGATTCTCGTCGGCGATCGGCACCAGGCTGTAGCCGTTCAAAAACTCGATCGCCGTCAGATCCGACCACGACTCGCCCATCGATTGCGACTGCGCGCCGGTCAGCCCGGCGTCGGGTCCGGCGACCATGCGGTTCTGGATCGCGTGGCCGTACTCGTGCGCCACCACCGACATATCGTAGTCGCCGTCGACGCACGGGCCGTAGAAGGTCGCCGCCAGCGACTGCCACAGATACATGTTGGTAATGCCCGGAATGCCGTCGTTGAGCGTGATCTGGTTGGCGTTGTTGCGGCCAAGATACATCGGGAAGCCGCCCGCGATCGCGCCGGCCTGCACGTTACCCAGTTCGGGATCGTTTTCTTTGTTGCTGCCGGTCACGTTGCCGCGATTGCTTTCTTGAAGGTTATACGTTTC
>JAFAYS010000182.1 GCA_019240175.1 Chloroflexota bacterium
TCAGGGTGAGATCGTACAGCTGCTGACAGCGTGAGCTAAACATCAAGCTCGGCTCGTCGACAATCCGCGCTAATGCTTCAGACGCTGCCGGCCACTGCTTTGCCAGCGCCCAATACTGCGCAATCGCATAGTGATCGACCAGACTGTGGTCGGTGAGCCACTGTGCGATAAAGCTACACGTCTTGCGAAGATCGGGTCGTGCCCGCATATTGTGCATCGCGCGGACCGCCAGGAGCGACAGGAGATCGGAGTCTTGCTGAACCAACTGCCGGTACTCACGCGCGGCCTGCTCGATCGCCTGGGGTTCTGCCCAGCCCAGCTTAACCGCCATGCTATGAAACATGCTCTCGACATAATCAAGCGCATCGGGGCTATTCTCCCGCACCAGCGCCGCCAATTCAATCAGTCGATTGACCAGCAGCGGGAAGCGCTGCAGCACATGATCACAAAACTCACCGATATGCTTCGAGATCGGCGTTTGCATCACTGCAGCCTGAAAGGAGCCATAGCGATCTTGATGTTGGCGGGCTTCATTCACTAGCCTGAGCAGGAGGCCAGGCAGCCCAAGCGATGCGCGATGCAGATGCGCGATGCCGGCTTGATCGAGCTCTAGCTGCTTGGTATGCGTATAGGTCTCGATATGCTCCTGCGTCAGCGGCGGCACAGCGATCTGCAAATGTGCATCAAGATCAGGCAGAGGATAGTCGACAACGATCACCAGGGTTGTTCGCCGTACCGCTTGAGCCAGCAGCGTAATAAACGCCTGAAGCTGAGCGCTGGCCTGCTCTAGCTGGAGCAGCACGACGATCGGCTGCGGAAAGCTGTCGAGATCAGCAGCCAGCTGGTTGCAGGCGCTGGCCCACCGCACATGCTGCTGGCCGATGCTGAGCTGGTGAGTCTCAGACTGCAGGCGCGACGAGAGTGGCGTATGCCCCTGTTCACGCAGCATGCTGACAAGCGTAAGGAACAAAGTTTCGGGATCGCGAATCAAGCCTGCTGCCGGCACGCGTGGCCAGATGCACGTGCGCGATCGCTCCAATTCAGCACAGAGCGTTTGCGCGATCGCGCCGCGACCGCTGCCGGGTGGGCCATGCACCACGACTACAGAAGGAGTTGACCGTAGTCGCTGGCGTGCCTGGCTCAGCACATGCTCGCGTCCGACAAGATCCGGCAGCTTGAAGGTTGGCTGTAGGTTCCCAGTAATCCGAGGGTAGCTGCTGGAGGTGACGTCCACACCCTCGATCTCGTCGATCGCCGATGCCGCAAAGCTGGCGCTGATGTAGGCGGCAACCGCCAGCGGTCGCACGCGTGGAGACTCCGAGAGCCAGGATTTGGCATTGTACAGGTTGCGATATTTGAGCGCAGCCAGGCCGTAACCAAGCAGCCCAAGATAATACTCGACGGGCGGAATGCGGACCAGCAGATCGCAGAGCACGATCCGGCGCAGTGTAGCAAGAAAGTGGTACGGATCGCGGAGATCTGGATGCTGCTCCAGAACAGCGGCGACTTCCTCAGGCGCGATCAGCGCCTGGTGGAGAATTTGCTCAAGCAGTATAAACTCGTCGACGCTGTGCAGCTTGTGTGGCAGGATATGCAGCTTATACTCGGTCTCCAGCTTCACGGCATCGAAGACCGTATGCCCTCCCGGCTCGGTCTTCTCGAAATCGATCAGCCATGCACGCATTTGCAGCGTGGTGGTGTCTGTGACGGACCGGCTGAGCAGAATATTGCTCAGATTCATGTCACCATGAATAATCGAGGTGTGCAGCGCACGCGGTCGTGATAGCAAGGTGTGGTAGCGCTGGATCGGGTTAGCTAAGAGCCGCGATGCGTAGCGCAAACGCCCATCTGGATACGTCTGCGCCACTGAGCTAAGCTGCTGGTACAGGCCAGTGAAGTGGTCGTAGCGGGTCTCCTGCACGCGCCCGTACACCACCAGCCGATCAAGCCGGTCAGGTAATGCCATCAGTACCTCTGCCGGGCCGAACAGTTCCAGGCGTGCGGCGACTGGCCGTAGTGGGCTGTATTGCTCGGATGTAGCAGGAGTGTTCTCGAACAAATGCAGGCGTAGTCGTACCTGGGTACCCTCAAGTCTGCGCTCGACGATATGTAGACGGGGATATTGCTTGCTGGTTTTGAGTGCGATGATGCGACCCTGAAGGGCCTGGCTATCCGGGCCATCGGCTTGCGCCAGCACGTCAGGCAGCGTAGCATCCGCCTCCACTGCGTCGTCTACCGCGACGACCTCAAGCTGGAGCGTGGGCGGCAAAACCTGATTATAGAACCAGAGCGGCTGTTGCCGCTCAAAGCGATACGCATCGTTATACCAGCGGTTGCGCCGGGGGCCACGCGCTAACGTTTCCAGCATCAGCGTCGTGACAGCCTGGCCGGCGATCCGAACATCCTGCTCTGACCAGAGAAAATCGCGCAGAGTCTGCAGCGGCTCGTCGGTGTCGGTATGATGCAAATAATCATAGTCGACCGCCGAAAGATCGCCGGCGCTCGCGTGCAGCCGCGACTGAGGCCGGTCGAAGCCGGTCAGCGGCTCGATGTAGCGCTTATATCTTCGGCGCTCTTCCGCGATAATTGCTTTCGGGCCAACCCGGATCACGAGCGCATTATGCTCGGTATTGCCGCTGCCAAACGGCTTCGCCAGAAACATTGATAGCCCACTAAATCCCATGCTGCCGCCGGGAAGCTCCCATATGGCGATGCGCTCGGCCTCAAGCGGTTTGAGCAGCGCCTGAAAAAGCTTGTGGTATATCGCCTCAAACTCAGGTGGTGGCCGGAAGTGAAACTGCAGCTGGGGCTTGCCTCGTCGTCGCGATCGATCGTTCATCCATAGACTCCCGGCTCATGCCACGATGATGGGATATATGTCCCACCATCGCGGCT
>JAFAYS010000199.1 GCA_019240175.1 Chloroflexota bacterium
ACACGCAGCTGTATCTGCTGGATGCCCAGGGCGACTTGGTCACGGCGGGCGAGGCGGGCGAGCTGGTCATTGGCGGCGACGGGCTGGCGCACGGCTACCACCAGCGCCCGGAGCTGACCGCCGAGCGCTTCGTGCCCGATCCCTTCAGCGGCGTGCCGGGCGCGCGGCTGTACCGCACGGGCGACCTGGCGCAGTGGCAGCGCGACGGCGCGATCGTCTTCGGAGGCCGCATTGACCAGCAGATCAAGCTGCGCGGCTTCCGGATTGAGCTCGGCGAGATCGAGGCCGCGCTGCGAGCGCATGAGGCCGTGCGCGACGCGGTGGTGCTGGCCCGCGCCGACCGACCGGGCGACCGCCAGCTGGTCGCGTATGTTGTAAGGGAACAAACGAACAAAGGAACAAAAGAACAGAGGAACACCGACACGGAGCAGGATTCTCCCCCTTCTCCTGTGGCAACGGGAGAAGGGGGTCGGGGGGATGAGGGCCTGATCCCAGGCTTGCGCACCTATCTCGCCGCGCGGCTGCCGGCGTACATGGTGCCGAGCGCATTCGTAATGCTCGACGCGCTGCCGCTGACGCCCAACGGCAAAGTTGATCGCAAAGCCCTGCCCGCGCCCGACTGGTCCACCCAGGCGCAGGCGGCGGATTTTGTCGCGCCGCGCACACCGACCGAGGAACTGATCGCCGAGGTGTGGGCGGCGGTGCTGGGCGTCGGGCCGATCAGCGTGGAGACGAGCTTCCTAGCGCTGGGCGGCCACTCGCTGCTGGCGACGCAAGTCGTGACGCGGCTGCGCGAGCAGACAGGCCGCGACCTGCCCCTTCGCCTGCTCTTTGAAGCGCCTACCATCGCTGCGCTCGCCGCCGCGCTATCCGATCACCAGGCGACGGAAACGCTGCCGCTGTCCATCGTGCCACGCGACGGCAGGCCGCTGCCGCTGTCGTTTGCGCAGCAGCGCCTGTGGTTCCTGGATCAGTTCCAGCCCGGCAGTATCGCGCACAATCTGCCGCTGGCGATTCGGCTCCGAGGCTCGCTGGATCGCGCTGCGTTGGAGCGCAGCCTCAACACGATCATTGCGCGGCATGAGGTGTTACGGACCACCTTCGACGAGCAGGCGGCACAACCCCTGCAGATCATCGCTCCGAACGCTGAGCTGTCGCTGCCGCTGATCGCGGTGCCGCATCTGCCGGGCACAGCACCGCAGGATCTGGTTTCCGCGCTGATCAGCGCCGAGCTGACACAGCCCTTTGATCTACGCCGTGGGCCGCTGCTGCGGGCCAAGCTCTTCCAAGTTGCACCCGACGATCACACCCTGGCGTTAGTGATTCACCACAGCATCTTCGACGGCTGGTCGGAGAGCATTCTGCTGCGTGAGCTGTCAGCGCTGTATGCCGCGTTCGCCGCTGGTGCGTCGTCGCCGTTGCCGCCGCTGCCGATCCAGTACGCCGACTACGCGGTCTGGCAGCGTGAATGGCTCCAGAGCGCGGTTCGCGATCAACAGCTACGCTACTGGCAGCAGCAACTGCGCGGTGTGCCAACACTGGATCTGCCGACCGATCGTCCGCGCCCGTCGATCTGGACCGGCCACGGCGCGACCATGGTCGTCCACCTGCCCGCCGCCCTCAGCGACGACCTGAGCCGCCTGAGCCAGCAGCTGGACAGCACGCTCTTCATGACACTGCTGGCGGCGTTCCAAACCCTGCTCTATCGCTACACGCGCCAGGACGACATCGCGATTGGCACGCCGATCGCCGGGCGCGTGCGGCCTGAGCTGGAGCCGCTGATCGGCTTCTTCGTCAACATGCTGGTCATGCGCACGGATCTCAGCGGCCGGGTACCCTCTGGGTGCAGCTTTGCTGAGCTGGTGACGCGGGTGCGCGCGACGGCGCTGGATGCCTATGCGCATCAGGATCTGCCGTTTGAGATGCTGGTCGAAGCCGTGCAGCCCGAGCGCGATCTCAGTCGCCATCCGCTTTTCCAGGTCATGTTTGTGCTGCAAAACATGCCGACCACCGCGCTGGATCTGCCGGGTCTGACTGCTACAACGCTGCCGGTGGATCTGCCGAGCGCGCAGTTCGATCTGGCGCTGACTCTAAGCGAGACTGATGATGGCCTGCGCGGCATAGTCGAGTACAGCACGGATCTCTTCGATGCGGCGACCATCCAGCGACTGGTTGCGCAGTACGAGGTGTTGCTGATGGCGCTAGTGGCCGATCCGCAGCAGCCCATCGATCGCCTGCCGCTGCTGCCGGAGACCGAACAACAAACGCTGCTGATCGACTGGAACGCGACCAGCGCCGACTATCCTGTTGTCGGCGGCGTGCATGACCTGGTAGCCGCCCAAGCGGGCATTAATCCCAATGCGATCGCCGTTGTCGACGCCGAGCACTCCTTGACCTACGCTGTGCTCAACGCGCGCGCCAATAAGCTGGCCCATTATCTGCGCGTGCAGGGCATTGGTGCGGATTCGGCGCGCGAGAGTCGCGTCGGCATCGCGATGGAGCCGAGCGTGGAGATGGTTGTGGGCCTGCTGGCGATTTTGAAAGCCGGCGCGGCGTATGTTCCGCTCGATCCCAACTATCCTGTGGATCGGCTGCAGTTTATGCTGGAAGATAGCCAGCTTGAGATGATCCTGACGCAGCAGCGGCTGGTGAAGAAACTGCCGCCCACGGAGCAGCCGGTGCTGTGCCTGGATCGCGATTGGTCGCAGGTCGCCGCGTTTTCCTCAGATAATCCTGCCGTCGCGGTCCACTCCGATCAGCTGGCGTATATGATCTACACATCGGGCTCGACGGGCACGCCCAAAGGTGTGCTGGTGCCGCATCGCGGCGTGATCAATAACCTGGCCTGGCGGCAGGCAAGCTGGCCGCTGACGGCGGCGGATCGCTCGCTGCTCAACTTTTCGATCAGCTTCGACCCGGCGGCGTGGAGCATCTTCTGGCCGCTGAGCACCGGCGCGCGCGTGGTGCTGGTGGGCGCGGATGTGCGCTACGATACGGCGGCACTCGTGCGCACGATGGCCGAGCAGCGCATCACGCTTTTTGGAGCTAGCCCGAGCCAGCACGCGGTGCTGTTGGAGGAGCCCGGCATCGCGGCCTGCACCAGCCTGCGCTACGTGGTCAGTGGTGGCGAGGCGCTCACGGCGGAGCTGCAACAGCGCTTCTTCAGTCGCCTGAACGCGATCCTGTGCAACTGCTACGGTCCCACCGAAAACACGATCGACACCACCTTCTGGGTCTGTCTGCCCGAGGATGCGTCGCAGGCCGCGCCGATCGGACGTCCGTTGCCCAACGTCCAGGTCTACGTGCTCGACCCGCAGCTGCAACCGACACCGATTGGTGTGGCCGGCGAGCTGTATGTGAGCGGCGTGCAGCTGGCGCGCGGCTATCACCAGCGCCCCGATCTCACAGCTTTGCGCTTCGTGCCCAACCCATTCGCCGAGGATGGATCGCGGCTCTACAAAACCGGCGATCTGGTGCGCTACCGGGCGGACAGCGTGATCGAGTTTCTGGGCCGCATTGATCAGCAGGTCAAGCTGCGCGGCTTCCGCATCGAGCTGGGCGAGATCGAAGCGCTGCTTCAGCAGCATCCAGCCGTGCGCGATGCCGCCGTGATCGTGCGTGAAGATCATCCCGGCGACCAGCGGCTGGTGGCGTATGTCGTTGAGAACCTAGAACCTAGAACCCAGAACCTAGAGGAAGAACAGAGAGCACAGAACAAAGAACAACCAAATGCGACAATTCCCCCTCGCCTGCGGCAACCGAGGCGGAAGCCCGGCGAGGTTCGGGGAAGGGGGTTAGGGGGTGAGGGCCTGCCTCTCATACTCCGGCGCTATCTCCAGGAGCGCCTTCCAGGCTACATGGTGCCGAGCGCGTTTGTGCTGCTCGACGCGCTGCCGCTGACACCGAATAGCAAGCTCGATCGCAAGGCCCTGCCCGCGCCCGAGCTGAATCGCGCAGATGCCGACACAGCTGTGCTGCCACGCACACCGCTAGAGGAGCAGATCGCCGAAGTCTGGTCCGAGGTGCTACAGATCGAGCGACCGAGCATCCACGATAACTTTTTTGCGCTGGGCGGCCACTCGCTGCTGGCGACGCAGGTCACGAGCCGTGTGCGCCAGCTGACCGGCCAGGAGATCCCGCTGCGGTTGCTCTTTGAAGCGCCCACGATCGGCGAGTTTGCCGCGCGTCTCGGCGATCAGCACGCGACCGAGATGTTGCCGCTGGTCGCCGTGCCCCGCGACGGCGGGCCGCTGCCGTTGTCGTATGCGCAGCAGCGGCTGTGGTTCCTGGATCAGCTGCAGCCGGGCCAAACGACCTATCACCTCCCGCTGTTGCTGCATCTGCATGGTCCACTAGATCGCACAGCTTTGGTGCAGAGCTTGAGCGCGATCGTGGCCCGTCACGAGGTCTTGCGCACCACGTTTGCGCCCGCCGCCACGCCCGACGCGCCGCCCGTGCAAGTGATCGCGCCACCTGCACCCGTCGCGCTGCCGTGTCAGATCGTCACGCTGGCACCC